>NZ_JBRIIO020000017.1:0-142063 GCF_052976845.2 Nakamurella sp. GG22
TTCGCCGCCGCGCAGGATTCGGTCGGCGACCTCGACTCGTCGGAGGTCGGCCTCGACGAGGCGCACGAGGAAGCGGCCGCGGCGGCCGTGGTCGCCGCGACCCGGGCGGCTGACTTGACCGATCAGCTCCGCGCCGCCCAGACCGAGGCGTCCACCCTGTCGGCACGGGTCGAGGCACTGTCGCTCGGCATCGACCGGCGGGACGGCACCCGGGCGCTGCTGACGGCCGGGGGTGCCGTCCCGGGCCTGATCGGCGCGGTGTCCGACGCACTGGAGATCGCCCCGGGCTTCGAGACCGCCATCGCCGCGGCCCTCGGCCCGGTCGCCGACGCGGTCGCGGTCGGCACGGTCGGCGACGCCGTCCGAGCTCTCGGATTCCTGCGCGAGCAGGACGGCGGGCGCGCCGGTGTCCTGGTGCAGGGCCCGCGGACCCGCCCGGACAGGCGCGGCTGGCCCGATCTCCCCGCCGGTGCGCACTGGGCCGTCGACCTGCTGACCTCGAAGGACGCGCTCGCGCCCGCCCTTGCCAGGTGGCTGGACCGGGTCGTCGTCGTCGGCGACATGGCCACCGCGGTCGACATCGTGCAGCAGATCCCCGACGTCCGTGCGGTCACCGTCGACGGCGATCTGATCGGTCCCGAGTGGGCCGTCGGCGGCAGCACGGACCGGCAGTCGTTGCTGGAGATCACCGCGACCCGCGACCGCGCGGCCGAACAGCTGGCCGCCACCCGGGAAAGAGTCGCGGAACTGACCGCAGCGCTCGCCGGCGCCACGGCCGAGGTTGACCAACGCCGTCAGGACGAGGCGAGAACCCTTGCCGCGCTGCATCACTCGGATGCCAGGATGTCCGCCGTCGCCGAGGAACTCGCCCGCTTCGGGTCCGCGGCGCGATCGTCGGCGGCGGAGGCAGAACGCCTCGACCGCCAGCGGCAGGCGGCCGAGGCGGCGCAGGAGCAACATCGCGCGGCGCTGTCCGACCTGCAGGACCGGCTGTTCGCCGTGCAATCGGAGGATGCCCCCGAAGAGGTCGACCCCGCCGTTCGCGACGCACTCGCCGAGCGGACCGCGTTCGCCCGGCAGCGCGAGGTGGAGGCGCGGCTCGTCCAGCGCACCGCCGAGGAGCGGGCCAGGGCGACGGAAGGCAACGCCGAGGCGCTGCGGCGGTCGGCCCGCCAGGAGCGTCAGCACCGGCAGCGGGTCGCCGCGGCCGAGGCGCGCCGCGCAGCGAGTTCGGCGGTCGCTGTCCGGGTGGTCGAACTCGGGAAGCGGGTGGCGCAGCGACTCGAGATCTCGCTGGCCACCGCGGCAGTCGAGCGTGACCGCACGATGGCCGCCCGGACGGCGGCGGAAACCGACCTGGCGGCCGTCCGGGTCCGGGCCGGCGAACTGCAGACCCAGTGGGAGCGGTTGACCGATGCCGTTCACTCCACCGAGGTGCTCAGGGCCCAGCAAACCCAGCAGCTGCAACAACTCTCGGAACGGGCCATCGAGGAGTTCACCATCCCCGCCGACGAGCTGATCGCCGGCTACGGCCCGCACGTGCCGGTGCCGCCGACGCTGGACGAGATGGCCGAGTACCAGGCCGCGAAGGACCGCGGTGACGAGGTGGCGCAGCCTCCCGCGATGCCGTACGACCGACCGTCGCAGGAGCGCCGGCTGAAGCGGGCGGAACGCGACCTCACGGCGCTGGGCAAGGTGAACCCGTTGGCGCTGGAGGAGTTCGCCGCGCTCGAGGAGCGGCACAAGTTCCTGGCCACCCAGCTCGAGGACCTGAAGGCGACCCGCAAGGACCTGCTGTCGGTGATCAAGGAGGTGGACGAGAAGATCCTCGAACTCTTCGAGTCGGCCTACTTCGACGTCGCCCGCGAGTTCAAGGCCGTCTTCTCCACCCTGTTCCCCGGCGGTGAGGGCGAACTGGTGCTGACCGACCCGTCCGACATGCTCGCGACCGGGATCGAGGTCAACGCGCGGCCCCCCGGCAAGAAGGTCAAGCGGCTGTCGCTGCTGTCCGGCGGGGAGCGCTCGCTGACGGCGGTTGCGTTGCTGGTGGCCATCTTCCGGGCCAGGCCGAGCCCGTTCTACATCATGGACGAGGTGGAGGCCGCCCTCGACGAGGTCAACCTGACCCGGCTGGTGGGCCTGATGACGGAACTCCGCGAGTCGTCGCAGTTGATCGTCATCACCCACCAGAAATTCACCATGGAATCCGCGGACGCCCTCTACGGCGTCTCGATGCGCGGCGATGGCATCACCCAGGTGATCAGCCAGCGGATCCGCGAGCGGCCCGAATCGCCGACGGCGCGACGCGAGGCGGTCGGCGCGGCCAGCTGACCGGACTGCGCGGCTTATCAGGCGTTCGGCTGTGTGACCTGGCTCACATCTTGACCGATGGATGTCCGTGCTGGCCGCCGCTGCGCTCCTGATGGCTGTCCGGCCGGTACGTCGGATGCGCGGCGCGCTGACCTCCACCCCCTCCCGAGGCGCAGCGGCCGCGGTTCCCCTCCACCGTCCCGCTCGGCGGGCACTCGAACCAGAGGTGTGTTCCGTGAACGTCCGCTCCACGTTCCCCAGGCCGAAGATCCTGCGCTCGGCATCCCCCCACTCCACGTCCGCACGCCAGACGACCCCGCGCTCGACGATCCTGAAACGTGGGATCGCCGCGGGCGCGCTGCTCTCCGTGGCCGTCCTCACCGTCGGCTGCGCCACGCCGACCGCCGGCACCGCCTCCGTCGGCGTCGTCGCCGCGACGGCCGCCGTCACCAGTTCCAGCCCCGCAGCGAGCTCGACATCGTCGTCCCCGTCGCCGGCGACGACCGCGTCGAGCAGTTCGTCGAGCAGTTCCTCGTCATCGGACGACAGCGCCACCGCGCTGCCGACGCTCACCGACGACTCCTCCGTTCCGGACCCCGGAACGGACAGCCCCGCCGACCCGGTCGAGGTGGACGCCACCACGGCGCTCTGGCTGGAGAACAGCTGTACCGATCTCGGCACGCTGTTCGCCGCGCTGTTCGCCCTCCCCACCATCGACGAGACGGCCCCGGTCGAGGACTTCAGGGCGGCCTATCGGGACTATTACGCCTCCCTGGCCGACACCCTGCTCGGGATGACGGAGCGGCTCGCACAGCTGGACCCGCCGCAGATCGAGGGCGGCCAAGCGCTGCACGACGGCTACCTCCAGTACCTGATCCAGTTGGCCGATATCTCCGGTTCCGGAGCGATCGCGATCGACGAGGCGCCGGCCGACCCGCAGGCGATCGCGGACATCGTCGAGCACATCCAGTTCGACACCGAACGGCTCGGTGAGGGCGACTTCGGGCTCAGCGATTTCCAGGGCGAGGAACTGCAGGCGCTGATGGCGCAGATCCCCGCTTGCGCCGAACTGATGAACAGCTGAGTCGACATGTCTGCCCGGCGCGGTGGCCGTGTTGATCGCTTGTTGAGCGATCACCGGCTGCCGCGCCGGACCGCGTCTCGACGGAAGAACGGTGTTGAGCGGACGTTGAGCGTGCCCTTTCAGAATGCCTTTTCAGGCAGGACCTTCAGCACCTCGATCCGCACTTGAATCTCTACAGTCGTCAGCAATCGGAGGCAGTGATGCAGACACCCGTGGCCACCTATGTGTATGCCAGCGACCCGATCTCGCAGGCGGGGGTGATCAGCCAGCTCCGGCAGCGGCCGGAGATCAGGGTGGTCGACGCCGAGCATCTGGGCGAGGCGGTGGTGGCCGTGGTGGTCGCCGACATGCTGACCGATGAGGTGCTGAAGGTCCTGCGCGCGCTGCAGCGCGGGTCGGTGCCGCGAACCGTGCTGGTGGCCCGGGTGATCGACGACTCCACCCTGGTGGCTGCCGCCGAGGTCGGCGTCGGAGGATTGCTGCGTCGCGGCGATGCGACCCCGGAGTCCCTCGCCAGGGCGTTGCTGCGGGTGGCCGCCGGGGAGGGCGAGGTGCCCCCCGACCTGCTCGGTCGGTTGCTCGGCCAGGTCGGCCGGCTGCAGCGGCAGGTGCTGTCTCCGCGCGGCCTCGCGTTCTCCGGGTTGTCCGACCGTGAGGCGGAGGTGCTGAAGCTGGTGGCAACCGGCCACGACACCGCCGAGATCGCCGGACGGCTGTCGTACAGCCAGCGGACGGTGAAGAACATCCTGCACGACGTCACCACCCGGTTGCAGCTGCGGAACCGGTCGCATGCCGTCGCCTACGCCGTCCGGGAAGGGCTGATCTGACCCGGTACCGATCGGGACGGGCAAAGCGGTCGATACCGGACCGGATGTCCTGGCACGATGAGCCTGACGCCCCGGGAAGAGGTGCTGATGGCAGGCCCTCTGCTGGAGACCAAACTGCACGTCCCGCGGCGCCGGCACGGCCGGGTGGCGCGCTCGAGACTGAACGACCGACTGGCCCGTGGCACGCAGACCGCGCTGACCCTGGTGTCCGCGCCGGCCGGGTTCGGGAAGACGACCCTGCTGGCCGAGTGGATAGCCGGGGCCGACCCCGAAAGACGCTCGACCGCATGGCTTTCCCTTGATCATCGGGACGACGACCCCGCGGTGTTCTGGGCCTATCTGATTGCCGCGCTGAGGACCACCGAGGCGTCCGTCGGATCCGGGGCGCTCGCCCTGCTGGAGGCGCCGAGAACGCCGATCGAGGATGTCCTCGCAGCGCTGCTGAACGATCTCGAGGACATCGGCCGCGAACTCGTGCTGGTGCTCGACGACTTCCACGTCATCGGGTCCCGGGAGATCCAGGACGGAATGGCGTTCCTGCTCGCGCACCTGCCGGCCCGGCTGCACCTGGTGATCGCCGGCCGCGCGGACCCGGCGCTTCCGCTGGCGCGACTGCGCGCCCGCGGTGAGCTCGTGGAGATCCGCGGCGCCGAGCTGCGTTTCACCTCCGAGGAGGCCGCGGACTACCTCAACGACGCGATGGGCCTGGCCCTGACAGCGCAGAACGTCGAGGCGCTCGAGGCGCGTACGGAGGGGTGGATCGCCGCGCTCCAGCTCGCTGCGCTGTCCCTGCAGGGTCGCGCGGACGTCGGCGGATTCATCGCCGGCTTCGCCGGGGACGACCGGTACATCGTCGACTACCTGGTCGAGGAGGTACTGCAGCGGCAACCCGACCACATCCAGCGCTTCCTGCTGCAGACCTCCATCCTCGGCCGGCTCAGCGGCCCGCTGTGTGACGCCGTCACCGGTCAGACGGGTGGGCAGGCGATGCTGGTCGGCCTCGAGCGCGGCAACATGTTCCTGGTGGCGCTCGACGACCGCCGCCGGTGGTTCCGCTACCACCACCTGTTCGCCGATGTCCTGCAGGCGCACCTGATGGACGAGCAGCCCGCCGAGCTCCCCGATCTGCACCGGCGGGCGGCGGAATGGCTGCACCACGACGGACAGACGGCGGAAGCATTTCGACATGCGTTGGCCGGCAGGGACTTCGCCCGCGCAGCGGACCTGGTGGAGTCCGCCATTCCGATGCTCCGCAGGGAGCGCCGGGACGCCACCCTGCGCAGCTGGCTGGAAGCCCTGCCCGATGACGTCATCAAACTCCGGCCGGTGCTCTGCGTCGCGTGTGCGGGATCGCTGATGGTGCGCGGCGAGACCGAGGGAGTCGAGGAGTGGCTGCGGGCCGCCGAACGTTGGCTGGATCCGCCGGCACTGCCCGACAGTGCCGACAAGGCAGCCGCGGGAATGGTTGTCGTCGATCACGAGCTCTTCCGCGGGCTGCCGTCGGCAGTCTTCCTCTACCGGGCCGCACGGTCGCTGATCCTCGGGGATCTGGACGGCACCATGACGCACGCCCGCCGGGCACTGGACGTGGTCGGTGCCGACGACCACGTCGGCCGCGGAGCGCCATCGGCGATCCTGGGGCTTGCGTACTGGACCCGGGGGGATCTGGCGACGGCCTACGGCTGGTACGCCGAATCACTGGCGAGTTTCGACCGCGCCGGACACCTCTCGGACGTCATGGGGTGCGCGATCGCGGCGGCGGACATTCGCAGTGCGCAGGGCCGCCTGCGGGACGCCACGGCGATCTACGAGCAACTCGTCCGGCGCGGCACCGAACAGCCTGCCGTGCCGCGGGGCACGGCGGACATGCACGTCGGTCTGAGCCAGATGCTCTGCGAGCGTGACGATCTCGAGGGCGCGCTCGACCACCTGCGAGTCAGCGACGAACTCGGTGAGCCGGCCGCGCTGCCGCAGAACCGTTATCGGTACCGGGTGAGCATGGCCCGGGTCCGTGCCGCCCAGGGAGATCCCCACGAGGCGATCAGACTGCTGGACGAGGCGGAACGCCTGTACGCCGGCGACTTCTCGCCGGACACACGGCCGGTTCCCGCCCTTCGCGCGGCGATCTGGGCCCGGCAGGGTGCGGTCGGCGATGCGCTCGGCTGGGTGCGGCAGCGGAACCTGTCGGTCGACGACGAGCTGACGTATGTGCGCGAGTTCGAGCACATCACCCTCGCCAGGGTGCTGCTGGCCAGGCACGCCGAGGAGCACGCCGAGGAGTCGCTGAGGGACGCGATCCGGCTGCTGACGCGCCTCTTGGATGCGGCGGAGCGGCAGGACCGCAAGGGCAGCATCCTGCAGATCTGCATCGTGCTGGCGCTGGCCCGTCAGGCGGCCGACGACCTTCCGTCCGCCCTTTCAGCGCTGCGCCGTGCGTTGGCCCTGGCCGAGCCGGAGGGTTACGTCCGGCTGTTCCTCGACGAGGGTACGCAGATGACTGTCTTGCTGAAAGCCGCTCTGCAGCAGGGTATCTCGACGAGCTATGTCCGACGTCTGCTTGCCGGAACCAGTCGGACGGAGGCCGGACCACCCGCCGACGAGGTGCTGATCGAGCCGCTCAGCGAGCGTGAGCTGGAGGTGTTGCGGCTCCTCGGGTCCGACCTGGACGGTCCCGAGATCGCCCGGCGGCTGAGCGTCTCGGTCAACACCGTCCGGACGCACACCAGCCACATCTACACCAAACTCGGTGTGAACAACCGTCGGGCCGCGGTTCGCCGGGCGGGGGAACTAGAGCTGCTGACGAGGCGCCCCTGACCTTGACCTGCTCGGGGCGATCGGTCAGGGCAGCACGGTGGCGAGCGAGGGCAACGCGCCGAACGGGTCCGGACCTGCCGGGATGAGAACGGCGTGCGCGGACCCGGAGCTCGCGAGCTGCGCCAGCCGTTTCCGGGCGTCGGACGGGGTGCCCGTGACCGCGAGCTGATCGACCCACTGATCGGGCAGTGCCGCGGCGAAGTCGGCCCGCCGCGAGTGGCGGCGGCGCAGGTCCGTGAACTCGGCGGCGAACGGAAGCACCCGGATGTGCGGTGCCCAGTCCGGGTCGCCGGTCCAGGTCAGACCGGTGCGCGCGGCCTCCCGCGCCCGGGCGGCGTCGGCGTCGACGGCCGCGACGTTGTAGGAATGGATGGGCAGGTCAGGGCCCGTGTGCTCGCGGACGAACGCCAGGTACTCGGGGGTCACCGGCTCCGCCAGTACCACGCCGTCGGCGAGTTCGGCAGCCAACCGCAGCGACCGCGGCCCTCGGGCACCTACGACGATCCGGGGGAGCACCTCGGGCGGATGGCTCAGCCGGACGTCGGTGAGCGAGATGTAGCGGCCTTCAACAGTGACCGATTCGCCGCGGAGTAGTGCGGTGACCGCCTGCAGCGTCTCACGCAGCAGGGTCATCGGACTCGCCACCGAACAACCCGCCTGCCGCATCCAGCCGCGCATGCCGTGCCCGACCCCCACGATGACCCGACCCGGGTAGAGACCGGCCACAGTGGCCAGCTCCATGGCGGCGAAAGCAGGATTGCGCGCCGCCGCCGGCAAAATGCCGATTCCGACGGTGATCCTCGAGGTTGCCGCCAATACCGCAACCGTCTGGGCGATACCGCCGCCCTGGAAGCAGTCCTCGACGACCCAGAGGGTGTCGAACCCGAGGGTTTCGGCACGCTTGGCGTATGCCGTCATGTCGGACGGACGGGTGTCTCCCGGCATGACGACCCCGGTGGTGGTGCCCATCGTCACCCTTTCGCTCGAACAGCATTCCGCCGAGCCAAAACTACGTGCCGACTGCCCCATCGGGCAGGAAGCTCTGCCCCGCAGTCTGTCCCGGACCGGGTGCCGCCGCGCCGGTGTGGACGGGAGAGTGACGGGGTGATCCACGAGGTCGACGTAGCGCTGCGCGCGCTCATCGAGCGGGAGGCGACCGCCGGTACCGAGGTCGAGGTCGCCTTCGACGCGCCGACCAAGGACTGGGCCGGGCGGCGCAACGTCCCGACCATCGACGTCTACCTCTACGACATCCGTGAGGACCTGCGCCGCCGCGAGCGGGGCCTGATCAACGAGTACGACGGTGATCGGGTGGCCAGCCGCCACCTGCCGCCCCGGCACTTCAAGTTGTCGTACCTGGTGACGGCCTGGACACAGCGGCCGGAGGACGAGCACAGGTTGCTGTCGGCGCTGCTGTCCTGCTTCCTGCGGCACGACGTGATCCCGACCGACCTGTTGACCGGTCCGCTTGCCGAGCTCGGGCTGCCGATCCCGGTGACGGTGGCCCTGCCGCCGCCCGAAGACCGGTCCTTCGCCGACGTGTGGTCGGCGTTGGGAGGCGAACTCAAACCGTCCCTCGACGTCGTCGTGAGCGCTCCGACCGACACCGGCCAGCAGTATGTGGCCGGACCGCCGGTGACCGAGCCCGGTGCCGTCTCGATCGGTGGCTTCGGCAGGGGCTCGGCGGCCGGGTGGCCGCCGACCGAGAGGCGACAGCAGTCTGCAGCGGCGTTCAGGGCGCAGCCGCGACGGGTGACTGCTGCCCGGCCACCCGGCGACGGTGACGCGAAGGCTGATGCCGGTACCGACCTGGATACGGCGACACGTGCTGCAGGCGCCGGCGTGTCGTGGCGGGAGCTGGCCGGGTACGGCGCCGCAGCGGAGCTCGTGCCGGAGCCAGTGACGAAGCCCGTGACGCAGGAGCGGGCAGCCGAACCCACTCCGGCCAAGCGCAAGCCGCCGGCGCGGCGGCGCCGTCAAGGCGGGATCAGCCAGCAGTGAGCGACGCCGGTTTGGAGTACCTGCTGCGTCGTGTGGGACTGGTCGAGGACCGGATCAGGGCGCTGGTGCTGCACCGGCGCGCTGCGGACCCGGCGCCCGACGACCCGTTCCGCGGCCTCTACCTGACCGACGAAGCGGTCGACCAACTGCTCGCGCCGGCCGAGGATCCGCCCGTGCCGGAGGTGACGGCGCGTACCGCGCTGGAAGCCAGGGCCGATGCGGCGATCGCCGCGGGTGCGGTGATCCGGCTCCGCCGGCTCGCGGCGGACGCCGGGCTCACCGACCTGGACGTCGAACTGCTGGTGGTCTCGATGGTTCCGGACCTGGACAGCCGCTTCGAACGCCTCTACGGCTACCTCAACGACGACGTGACCCGGCGGCGGGCGACCGTCGGGCTCGCACTGGCGCTGGCGGATCAGCCGTCCGCCTCCGCGCCGGCACGTGCCCGGCTGTTGCCGGGGGCGCCGTTGATCGACCGGGCGCTGCTGCAGGTGGAAGACGGGGACCGGCCCTTTCTCACCCGTGCGCTGCGGGTGCCGGACCGGGTGACCGCGCACCTGCTCGGGGACGACGCGCCCGACCCGGACCTCACCGGGCTGTTGACCGCTCCTGAGCCGTTCCCCGGTGAGCAGGCGGCCCGGCTGTCCGCCGCGCTGGTGGCCGGGCAGTGGTTGAGCTACGTCCGGGAGGCCGGGATCGGGATCGGGCCGTCGGTGGCCTCCGCCGCGTTGGCCGCGACCGGCCGGCCGGTGCTCGGCATCGACCTGACGAGGGTTGCCGACACCGGCAATCTGCAGCAGACGGTGGCCGTGCTCGGCAGGGAGGCGTTGCTGCGCGGCGCCGGGATCGTGGCGGGCCCGGTGGAGGCGTTGGCCGCGGCCGGGTCTGCCTCCGGCCCGGCGGCGTTGCGGCAGCTGACCGACCTGCCGGTGCCGGTGACCATCGTCGGCACCGTTTCCTGGGACCCCGGCTGGTCGGACGGCGTCCCATTGCTGACCGAGGCGCCGACCCTGAGCCCGACCGAGCGGACCGCCCTGTGGGCGTCCGCGCTGAACGGTTCCGGGGTCGGGACAGACGCCATCCCCGCGCATTTCGTGCTGGGACCGGGCCAGGTGAGCAGGGCCGTGCGGGCCGCGACGACGGCCGCCGTCGTCGGATCGGGTCAGATCACGGCCGACGACCTCCGGCGGGGCGCGCGAGCGCAGAATGCCGCGGGACTGGAGCGGCTGGCCAGGCGCATCGAGCCGGCAGTTGGCTGGGACGACATCGTGCTGCCCGAAGCATCACGCGGGCAGTTGCACGACCTGGCGTCGCGGGCCAGGAATCGGGACCTCGTGCTCGTCGAGTGGCGCATGCGCACCGGCGGCGGCCGCGGCCGCGGGGTGACGGCACTGTTCGCCGGGGACTCGGGCACCGGTAAGACCATGTCCGCCGAGGTGATTGCCGGCGAACTCGGGCTCGACCTGTACACCGTCAACCTCGCCACCGTGGTGGACAAATACGTCGGCGAGACGGAGAAGAATCTCGAGCGCATCTTCAGCGAGGCGGGCGGGGTGAACGCAGTTCTGCTGTTCGACGAGGCCGACGCGATCTTCGGCAAACGCAGCGAGGTACGCGACGCCCACGACAGGTACGCGAACATCGAAAGTGCGTACCTGCTGCAGAGAATGGAGACGTTCGACGGTCTGGCGATTCTCGCGACCAACCTGCGGTCGAACATCGACGACGCATTCACCCGGCGGCTCGACATGATCATTGATTTCCCGGCGCCGGACGAGGACTCCCGGCTCGCGATCTGGCAGCGCTGCCTGCAGCCGCCTGCCCCGTGCGCGGGCGATCTCGACCTGGAATTCTGCGCCCGCGCATTCACCCTGTCCGGCGGCAACATCCGATCGGCGGCCACCACCGCCGCATACCTGGCAGCCGGGAACGGCCGCCCGATCGGAATGCCGGAACTGGTCACCGCCATCGCCCAGGAATACCGCAAACTCGGCCGGCTGGTACTCGAGCGGGAATTCGGCCCCTATTTCAGCAAGCCGCTGGCGGGTCCGGCCCGGCGATGATCATCACCACGTCCGGGACCCGTCCGGTTATTGCACGCGCACCGTCACCCGGTGTGCGCCATGATTCTGCTGTCCGGGAGCAACGCGCGCGGCGATCATGAGCGGTCGGGCACCCGTGGGAGGGCACATGGACGACAACATCTGTGAGCAGTGCGGTACCCGGAACGAGCCGGGAGTGCAGTTCTGCGTGCAATGCCAGTCGTTCCTGCCCTGGTACGACACGAAGGAAACCGACCTGCAATCAGCGGTCGCGGCCGCCGAACGCAGCGCCCCCGAGCAGGGCGCCGGCGACCCGGAACCCCCGCCCACGGCGCCGTTCCCGGCCCCGGCCCGGGATACGGCCCCGGTCCCCGAGCCATCGCCGGTCAATGATCAGGGGCCGGTCAACGATCCGGCCCCTGTCACCCCGGTCACCCCGCCCCCGCCGGACACCAGAGGGGACAGCGCGGCGGAACCGGTCCGGGTTGCGATCGAACCCACCGCGGTCGAGGTGACGCCCGGCGGTGACGAGATGGCCGTCGAGGTCGTGGTCTACAACCTCTCGTCCATCGTCGACGCCTACCGGATCACCGCGCCGGACGCGCCCGCTTGGCTCCGGACGTCCGCCCCCGAGGTGCGGTTGCTGCCCAACAGCAATGACCGCACCCGGTTCGCGCTGTCCATCGAGCCGGGCGTGCTGGTGCCGGCCGGTCAGGTCCGGGTGCTGGTCCGGACGCAGTCGGTGGCGAAGCCGGAGATCGTCGTCGACCAGTACGTCGACGTCACGGTGCCGGCGATCCGTACGCCTCTGGTCCTGCGGATCGAGCCGAGCATCGTCCGGGTCAAGGACGCCGAGGCGGGCCGGTTCAGCGCAACGGTGGACAACCAGAACGGGAACGAGGCGCGGCGGGTGTCACTGGCCGGTCGCGACCCGGAGGGAGCGGTGCGGTTCTTCTTCTCGCCGACGATCCTGTCCGTCCCGGCCGGGGCCACCGCCACTGCCGCCGTCCGGGTGGAGGCGCCGGCCCCCGATCCGGGCCAGCAGCTCAGCCGAAATCTGACCGTCTCCGCCACCGATGGCGACGAGAGTGTCGACAGCGCAGTGACTCTCGTGCAAACAGCGGCTGTCGAGGTGCCGCTGACGCTGCGGGTCGAGCCCAGCCTGCTGCGGGTCACGGACAGCGCCGCCGGTCAGGTCGACATCACCATCGACAACCGCAAGGGCACCCGGATCCGCCGCATCTTCCTCGGCGGCCGCGACCCCGAACGCGTCGTGCACTTCTCCTTCTCGCCGCCGTCGATCGACGTGCTGCCCGGAGAACTCGGCAGGGCGCGGGCCCGGGTCGAGGCGCCCCAGCCGGCACCTGGGCAGGAGGTCAGCAGGACCCTGACGGTGCTCGCATCGGCGGAGGGCGCAGCGGATCTCGAGGCAGTCGTGACGTTCGTGCAGGCCACCACCGCCGTGCCGGTCGACACTCCGATCGTGTTGCGGCTCGACCCCAGCGTGGTGAAAGTCAGGGACACGGCCGTCGGGCAGCTCGAGGTGCTGATCGACAACCGCAACGGTCGTCGGGTGCGGAGGATCTTCCTGACCGGTCGTGATCCGGAACGGCTGGTCAGGGTGTCGTTCTCGCCCCCGTCGCTCGATGTCCTGCCCGGCGACATCGGCCGCTCACGGGTCCGGCTAGAAGCGCCGCTGCCCGAGCCCGGTCAGGAAGCCACCCGACAGGTCACGGTGCTGGCCGCGGACGGCGACCAGGAGGTCGAGACCAGCGGCACGTTCGTGCAGTTCACCTCGCCGGCCCCCGTCGAGACACCGGTGGCGCTGAAACTGGAACCGAGCCTGATCCGTGCGCGGGACACACCGTCCGGCCAGTTCCAGGTGATCGTCGACAACCGGCAGGGGATCCGTCCGCGCCGGATCACCCTCGCCGGCACCGATCCGGAACGGGCCGTCGGCTTCTCCTTCTGGCCGCCGGTGGTCGACGTCGGCCGCGGGCAGATCGCCAGGGCCACCGGCCGGGTCGATGCATACCCACCGGAGCCCGGACGTGAGGTCACCCGGCAGTTCTCGGTGTCCGCATCCGATGGCGCGAAGGAGGTCGAGGCCGACGGCACGTTCATCCAGTTCACCTCGCCGCCGCCGCCCGACGAACCGCTCACCCTGCGGGTGGACCCGAGCATCGTCCGGGTGCGGAACAGCGGCAGTGGGTCCGCGACGGTCTTCGCGGACAACCGCGGCGGTTCACGTCACCGCAGGGTCCAGTTCGCCGGGACCGACCCGGAACGGGTGATGCGGTTCGCTTTCGACCCACCGGTGATCGACCTCGCGCCCGGGCAGGCCGGCGCGGTGCGGCTGCACATCAGCGCTCCGCGTCCGGATGGCGGCGAACAGGTCAGCCGTCCGTTCAGCGTCCAGGCCTCCGACGGTTCCAAGGACACCGAGGCGACCGGCAGCTTCGTCCAGGAGTCGAGCGACTGGCGTCCACTGTGGCGGATCCTGCTCACCGTGGTGGGCGCGTTGCTGATGATCGCCGGCGCCTTCCTGGCCTGGAACACCAACGCGCAGCTCGATTCCCCGGTCAACGGCAACGTCACCGGGCTGGAGTGGGGACTGCCCGCCATCGACATCGCGTCGAACGATATCGCCCCCGACGTGACCCTCATCGACCTGCCGGACCGGATCGACCCGCTGGTGTCCGCCGGAGCGGTGATCATCGCCCTGGCCGCGCTCGTGCTCCTCGGCCTCGTTGGGTCGTCGGGCCGGCTGACCCGCTGGGCCGCGTTGCTCGCTGCCGTAGCGCTCGGCGCATTCGTCGTGGCCGTGAGTACCCAGGGCGGAACCGGGCGCCCGGGCACCGGTGTCTTCGCGATCTTCGCTGGGTGCGCGATCGCCTTCGCGGGCGGCGTGCTCGCCAAGCCCCGCCGCCAATGACGGGGGCGGAGATGCCTGTGCCGGCTCTGCCCGGTGCCCGATGGGGCAGCCTGCCCGGCCCCTCCGGCCGTCCGACTCCCACTGCCGCTCCCGGCGTGCGGGTGGGAGCATCGAGCTGGTGCGTCATCGACCGGTGTGATGACGACTCGACGCCGTGCGGGAGGACCTGCCATGCGATCCCATGATCACGAATCCGACGAAGCCACCCTCCGGCCGCGCTCGGCGCGGATCGACGCGCACCCGCCGGCCCATGTGCTCCGGGCGGCCGCCGCCGGGCGCAGCGACGTGCTCGACGGGGCCGCTCTACTCAACCTCCAGCGCTCCGTCGGGAACAGCGGCGTCGGCGCGCTGCTGAACGAGGAGGAACGCTCGCCGGTGCACGACGTCATCACTTCCGGCGGCAGCCCGCTCGCCCCCGAGGTCCGGGACGAGATGCAGGGCCGCCTCGGTCACGACTTCAGCGACGTCCGGGTGCACAACGACTCCCGCGCGCACGAATCGGCGCATTCGGTCAATGCGCACGCCTACACGGTGGGCTCCAACGTGGTGTTCCAACGGGACAAGTACGACCCGTCATCGGCGGCAGGCAAGACCATGCTCGCGCATGAGCTGACCCACGTGGTGCAGCAGCGCAGCGGTCCGGTCGACGGAACCGCCGCGCAGGGCGGCATCAAGGTCAGCGACCCTTCCGATCGGTTCGAACAGGAAGCGGCCGCCAACGCCGAGCAGGTCATGTCCGGGCCGGCGCCCGCCGCGCCGGTCACCGCAGGTGTCGCCGGAGCGGCCGCTGTGCAACGGGAAGAGGTGCCCGAGGAGGAAGAGGAACCCGTCCAGGGCAGCTTCGTCCAACGTGAAGCCGCCCCCGAAGAGGAGCAGGACGAGCTCGAGGGCTGATCCGGCCCACTGTCTTCCGGCGCTCCGACCCCGGCGCCCGTTCCCGCTGCGCGCTGCCCGGCGCCGCGTCACCCGTTGCTCACCTGACGGGGCTGTCCGGGGCGTTGCTCTCGGCGCCGACCCGGTTACGCCCTTCAGCATGAGCACGGCAGCCCCGGCGAGAGTGAGGGCGGCCCCAAGGCTCGCCGTGCCCAGCTGCCTGCCCAGCGCCCGCGCCGCGGTGCCTCATCGGGCAGCAAATGATGCCCCCGACCCCGTCCGTCCGCACATACCGGCTGACTCCCAAACAGCGCACGATCACTGCAATCTCAGCTGGTCAATCAAGGAGGCAGCATGCCGACCTACCTCTCTCCCGGCGTTTACGTCGAAGAGGTCGATTCCGGATCGCGACCGATCGAAGGCGTCGGGACCGCGGTCGCCGCCTTTGTCGGCCTGGCAGAGACCGGTCCGTTCAACACACCGACGCTGGTGCCGAACTGGACGGAGTTCGTCCGGAACTTCGGCGGGTTCGTCGAGGGGTCCTACCTGGCCCAGTCGGTGTACGCCTACTTCCAGAACGGCGGCGGCAACAGCTATGTCGTCCGGATCGGTCAGGAGGGCGGCGGCAACGGCGGCAGCGGGCGAAGTCGGCAGGCGATCACGGCCGGCCCGCAGGGGATGCTCGGCAGCTACCGGGTCGTCGCGCTCGACCCCGGCGCGCCGGAAGGTTCCATCAGCGTGGACATCTACGGCGTCGAGGGCGACGCGCCCGAGGGCACCTTCAAGCTGGTGGCCCGGCAGGGCGAGACGGTCGAGGAGTTCGACCGGTTGAACACCGGGCGGGGCAAGGCCAACGTCGCCACCGCCGTCAATGCCGCATCGAAGCTCATCCGGATCGAGGAGACGGCGACCGGCGCCTCGGTCGAGGCGCCGAGCATCGGGTCGAACGTCTCGCTGACGTCACCGCCCCCGCCGGCCGCGACGCCGTCACCGCGGCTCTCCAGTGACGACTACGTCGGGGATGTGGCCGAGCGCACCGGTTTCTCCGGTCTCGAGGCCGTCGACGAGATCACCATGGTCTGCGTCCCCGACCTGATGAGCGCCTACCAGCAGGGCGCCATCGACCAGGAGACCGTCAAGGCCGTCCAGCTGGCCATGATCGGCCATTGCGAACTGATGGGGGACCGGATCGCCATTCTCGATCCGCCGCCCGGCCTCAATGCGCAGCAGGTGAAGGAATGGCGGGTCGACAAGGCCGGATACGACTCGAAATACGCGGCGCTGTACTGGCCCTGGGTGAAGGCGGCCGATCCGGCGAGCGGCAAGAACATCCACATGCCACCGTCCGGCTTCGTGGCCGGCATCTGGGGTCGGAATGACGACACCCGCGGCGTGCACAAGGCGCCGGCGAACGAGGTTGTCCGGGGCGCGATTTCACTCGAGGTACAGATCACCAAGAACGAGCACGACCTGCTGAACCCGGTGGGCATCAACTGCCTGCGCAGCTTCCCCGGTCGCGGCATCCGGGTCTGGGGTGCCAGGACCCTGTCCTCCGATCCGGCATGGCGATACCTGAACGTCCGCCGGTTGTTCAACTACCTCGAGGAATCCATCCTGAACGGCACGAACTGGGTCGTGTTCGAACCGAATGACGACGCGCTCTGGGCGAAGATCCGGCGCACCATCAGCGCATTCCTGGTCAACGAATGGCGAAAGGGCGCGCTGTTCGGGCTCACGCCGGACGAAGCCTTCTACGTCAAATGCGATCGGGAAACGAATCCCGCCGAGGGCATCGACGCCGGCCAGGTGCTCTGCCAGATCGGTGTCGCACCGGTCAAACCGGCCGAGTTCGTCATCTTCCAGCTGTCCCAGTTCTCCGGCGGCACCAGCCTGGTCGCCGAGTAGTCGGAGCCACCCGGCCCGGCTCTGACCACGACCCACCAGCACCACCACAGCAACCACGAAAGGGAGCACGACGATGGCTCTGCCAGATCTCGACAGCTCGGTCGGCCATTCCTTCGGACTCGAGGTCGACGGAATCACCATCAAGTCCATCACCGAGGTGTCGGGACTCAAGATGGAGCAGGACGTCATCGAGCTCAAGCAGAACGGGCCCGACGGCAAGTACATGATCAAGAAGCTGCCGGGCCGGTGGAAGGCGGGGGAGGTCACCCTGACCAGGCCGCTGACGGCCGACCAGAGCTTCGAGAAGTGGGTCAAGGACTCGCAGTTCGGCAAGATGTCCGACGTCCGCAAGGGTGGGGCGGTGGTGGTCTACGACTACGAGGGCAACGCCGTCAAGCGCTACAAGCTGACGGCGGCCTGGCCGAAGAGCCTGGAGATCGGCTCCTTGAAGGCCGGCGACACCAGCGTGCTGACCGAGAAGCTGGTCGTCACCTACGAGCGGCTCGAGGTCGAGTAATGCGCCGCAGCTCGGCCGCCGTCGCCGCGCTGGAGGCGGTGCAGTCCGCGGACCAGGTCCACGCCGGGCCGTCCGGCGCGGGTTCATCCATGCGGACGAATCCACCGGAGCAGGGGCTGCGGACGGAGTTCAGCTTCATCCTGCCGCGGGGTTACGTCGACGGATCGGGGACGGTGCACCGGGATGGCGTGATGCGGTTGGCGACGGCGCGGGACGAACTGGTGCCGCTGCGGGACGACCGGGTCCGGGAGAACCCGGCCTACCTGACGGTGGTCCTGCTCGGCCGGGTGGTCACCCGGATCGGCGGTATCGATGACGTGCACGCGGGCATCATCGAGAACCTCTTCGCCTCTGACCTGGCATTCCTGCAGGACCTGTACCGGAGAATCAACCAGGAGGGCCACACCCGCGCAGCGGTGACCTGCCCGAACTGCGAGCACGAATTCGCCGTCGACGTCGCTGGTGGGCGCCTGGGGGAATAGCGATGTACGCGCCCGACCGCATCTATGAGGAGGTCGCGTACATCGCCTTCCATTTCCACTGGCCGATGGACGATCTGCTCGATCTCGAGCACCACGAAAGACAGCGGTTCGCCGACGAGATCGGCCGTATCAACAAGCGACTCGACCGAGGGAGGTGACCGTGGCACGGTGGTGGAGGCGCGACCCCGGCACGGATCCGGCCTCCACACAGGGTGTTCCAGCGGTGAGCAGTCCCGGGCCCACCGCCCCATCGCCCGCCGCGTCGGTGCAGCGGGCGGCCTGGCGGGACCTTCCGCCGCTGCGCCCCACGGTGACAGCGACCTCGCCGGTGGCACCGCTGGATTCGTTCACCGCCTCGCTGGCGACCGCCAGGAACCCGAGCTTCCTCGGCTCGTTGGGTCACGTCGTCGATCCGGACGGCCCGAGTGGAACGGTCGAGGGATTGGCGGCACCTGTTGTGCCGCAACGGCTGGCGGCCGGGACCGAACTCCCGCTCCCCTCGGGCGGCCCGCCTTCTGCCGGCTTCGTGCAGCGGCTGATCACTCCATGGCTGCGCTCCGCGCCCGCGGCCGCTCCACCTGTTCAGAGATCGGTGCCTGTGCCGGAATCGGTGCCCGTGCAGGAATCGGTGTCCCCGCAAACATCGGTGGCCGCGCAGACACCGCTGCCGTCAGCTGCGCATTCTCGGACGCCGCCCACTCCAACGGGCGAGTCTTCCTCGCCGTCCGTTCAGCTCTTCGCCGAATCCCTCCCGCCCACGCCGAGCGCGCTACGGGAGTTGCCGACGGTCGAGGCGGGAGGTCCGGTGTGGGCGGGGCCGATGACGACCGCGCCCGAGACAGGTCAACGCGCAACGTATCCGGTGGTGCGGACGGATCTCAAGGCTGACGCAGCTGTGCCGACGGTCTCCCGCAGCGCCGAGCCGACTTCTACCGACGAGCAGGTCCCGGCTGACACCCGTCCGGAAGAGCCGGCCCTGGGCCGGTCGGAGGTCGTGTTGCCGCCGTTCGCGCCGCTGGTCGGGGACGAATCATCAACGGCCAGTCAGGGTCCGGGTGCGCCGGCTGCGGATCCCGCTGCGCCGGTTGCGGGTTCCGGAACCGCCGCTGCCGGGCAGCATGCCGGTGATCGACCCGTCCACTCGAGCCAACCCTCGTCCGTCCAGCGTTCGCTGGGACTCGGTGCGCCGCTGTCGATTCCGCCGACCGTGTCCCGGGCCCCCGTCGCCTGGTCTGGTGCCCCCTGGTCTGGTGCCGCCTCGTCTGGTGCCCCCGCGGCGGCGGTCCCTCCGTCCCACCGACCGGAGCCGAGGCCGTCGACGCCCGAGCCCGCGTCAACCGCCCCGATCGCCCCGCTACTCGGCCCGGCGGAGAATCCAGCACTCGCACAGCCAGTTTCTGACACCACGCGCGACGACTCGGTGCTCGACGAGGTGTTCACGCCGGCCGATCATGCGGTCGCTCCAGCACCGACCGTCGCGCGGGCCGCCGCCGGCCCCGGCCCGAGGCCTATCGGACTCGGTGCCCCCCTGTCCCTGCCGCCCCTGGCTCCCGCGCCACTCGTTCCCGGGCCCTACGGTCCCGAGCCCCACCTTCCGGAGCCAGGCACTGCGGGTGCGCCGCTCGAGACCGTCGGGTTGTCGAGCATGACTCCGCCGCCGGTTCAGCGGCAGGTCATCGTGCCGACGGTCGCCGAACCGGCCGGTGAACCGACCGCCGATGAACCGACGACGCCGTCGACGGGTTCCGCATCCACACCCGAATCCGCAGCGCCAAGGGCAACACACGAAGGTCCGGCTCTTGTGCTGAGCAGATCGGGAACGACGCCGCCGGCGCACCCATCGGCACCGCACACACGTCAACCACCCTCGCCGCAGCCGACGCACGGACAGCGGGCGGACGAACCGCAGACAGCCGAGATCCCCCCGGTGATCGCACCACTGCTCGGCGGCTCGCCGGACGTGCTGCAAGGCTGGTCGACCAGGGCGGCACCCCAGAGCGGCACCTCGCCGACGCCGGCCGTGCAGCGAGCGCTGTCCGCCCCGGATACGCACGCTGCGCTACCCGTCCGGCACACCTCCGGCGCGGGATCGCGAACCGCGCAACAGATTCCGGCACGCCAGTCGCCGCCGGCGCGGACCGCCGACTTTGTCGTGCAGCGGGCGGTACCCATCGTCCCGACAACTCCCCTCGACAACGCCCTCCCCGGCATGACGTCGGCGGGGTCGTCGAGCGGTGCGGACGATCGGGTCACGGTCAGGCAGATGTCGCTGCAGCGGATGTTCGACCCCGGATCGGCGGCCATCGCCAGTGGCGCCGCGTACTCGGACGGCGCGGGCTCGGTCATCTTCCACCCGCCGTCTTCGACCGGATCGGCGTCCTCTGTCTCATCGCCGCCTGTTCAGCGTTTCGGGCTGCCGTCGTTGCCGAGCGCACCGTCCCTACCGAAGATGCCGTCCCTGCCTACGGTGCCGGCGATGCCGAACATGCCGTCGCTGCCGACTGTGCCGACGATGCCGAGCCTGCCGACAGTGCCCAGCATGCCGGACCTGTCATCGCTGCCCGGAGCATCCTCGATCCCGGACGCATCCTCGATCATGAGCGGTGCGCGATCCGCCGCAGATGATGCCGGCGGTTACCTGCGCACGGCCCGGGAGAGCGCGGGCAACCAACTGGCCGGAGCGGAGGACGCGGTCGGCGGCGCGGTCGATCAGGCCACATCGACGACCGCGGCGGGAGGGATCCGCGACACCGTCGGTTCCGCCGCGAGCGGGATCAGCGACGCAGCAGGCCAAGCCGCGTCGGGAGTGGCCGGGCTCGCGGCCGGTGCGGCCGGCGCGGTCGCCGGGGCTGCCGGGGCCGCCGGGGCGCTGCCGACGGACCTCAACGAGCTCGCCCGGAGACTGTTCGACCCGCTCAGCGCCCGGCTCAAGTCCGAACTGTGGCTGGACCGCGAAAGGGCCGGCATGGTCACCGATCTCAGACGCTGACCCGCCTGACCGGAGCAGCGAACGACCCGAGCCCGCCAGCCCACCACAAGAAGGGGAGATCCGTTGGACACGCAGGATCCCGCCGTCAGCGTCTGTTTCAAGGTCAGCATCGACAAGGACTCGCTGGGAATCTTCAACAGCTGTGAGGGCCTCGGTTGCGAGATCGTCCTCGAACAGCGGGAAGAGGGCGGCAACAACTCGATGGTGTGGCAACTGCCGACCAGGATGAAGTTCTCGAACGTCAAGCTGACCCGGCCGATCGGTGCGGACAGCGCCAAGCTGACCAGCTGGTTCGCCGGGATGATCAACGGCGTCAAGCCCACCACCATGGTCATCTCGGCGATGACGATGGACGACCGGGTGGTCGCGGAATGGTCGCTGTTCGGCGTCATCCCCGTGCGCTGGACCGGTCCCAGCCTGAACTTCGACTCACCGAAGGTCGCCACCGAGACCCTCGAGGTGGCGCATCACGGCATCCTGCCGCCCGGTGGTTCGGCATGACCTCCCCGGTGCAGGGGGTCGGCGGCGGCGCGTTGTCGCCGCCCTCGCCGTCCGGCGACAGCAGCCGGCCGCAGGTCCAGCGTGCGTCGCTCAAGATGTACGACTCGTCGCCCACCCAGGGCGGCCGCAAACTCGATGGGGCGATCGGCACCATCGACTTCCAGTTCAACCCCAAGGAAGTCACCATCGCCAAGACGGCGAAGTGGGAGAGCAAGCCGTCGACCGGAGCGAAAAAGGCGTCCCCGCCGCAGTTCACCGGCCCCGAGCCCGGCAAGCTCACGCTGGAGATGTTCTTCGATGCCACGGCGAAGCACGACGGCAGCGTCGTCGAGGCGGTGGACAAGCTGTTCTCGTGCTGCGTCGCGACGGACAAGACCCACGCCAACGACAAGCCGGTGCCGCCGCTCGTCGTCTTCACCTGGGGCAAGATCACCAGCTTCCCCGCGTATGTCACCTCGGTCAGCGCGAAGTACACGCTGTTCACCGCGGACGGCACCCCGATCCGGGCGATCTGCACGGTTTCGCTGCAGGAGATGCCCGGCGAGAAGGGCAAGCAGAATCCGACCTCCGGTGCGATCGCCGCCCGCAGCATCCACAGGGTCGTGGTCGGCGACAGCCTGGCCTCCGTCGCGTACGGCGAATACGGCGACCCCACCCTCTGGCGGCAACTGGCCGCGTTCAACGGCATCGACGACCCGATGCGGGTCCCGCTGGGCAGCGTCCTGATGCTGCCCAGCGCCGCCGAGCTGACCGGGACGGCCAACTGACATGGCGCCCACCAGTTCCGGTTTCGTCGTCGAGGTCGACGGTGCCCCCCTTGCCGCCGACGCGAAGGCGCTGCTGGTCTCCGCCTTCGTCGACGACAGCCTCCGGCTCCCCGACACCTTCGTGCTGCGCTTCCGCGACACCGACCGCATCGTGCTGACCAAGTCCGGCGCGAAGATAGGTTCCACAGTCAAGATCTCGGTGGCCAGCGACGCCAGCGTCAGTCCCGAGCCGCTGATCGAGGGCGACGTCACCGCGCTGGAGGCCGAGTTCGACAGCACCGGGACGTACACCGTCATCCGCGGCTACGACCAGGCGCACCGGCTGTTCCGCGGCCGCCGGACCGAGAGCTACACCCAGAGCACCGCGTCCGACGTCGCCACCAAGGTCGCCCAGCGCGCCGGGCTGAAGGTCGGCACCATCGAATCGACCAGCACCGTCTTTGATCATCTGTCCCAGGCCGGCGTCACCGACTGGGAGTTCCTGGAGTCCATTTCCCGCGAGATCGGCTACGAGATCACCGTCAAGAAGGGCGCTTTCGACTTCCGCACACCGCAGAAGGCCGACACCGCACCGCAGGGCGGCCAGGGCGCCGCGCAGAACCCGCTGGTGCTCCGGCTCGGTGGTGACCTGCTGCGTTTCCGGTCGCTGATCACCGCCGCCGAGCAGGTCACCGAGGTGCAGGCCAGGGGCTGGGATCTCGCGCAGAAGAAGGCGCTGATCGCGTCGTCGCCCGCAGCCACCACCAGCGCGGTCCTGCCGACCGTCAACCCGGCGCAGATCGCCGGCACCTTCGGCTCGCCCGTCTACGTCGCCAGCGACGTCGCCTACCGCACCCAGGCCGAGGTGGACGTCGCCGCGGCCGCCATCGCAGAACAGATCGCCGGCGCCTTCGCCGAGTTCGAGGGGGTGTCCCGCGGCAACCCGAAGCTCCGGGCCGGAACCGCGATCGCCGTCGACAACGTCGGCGCGCCGTTCGACGGCAAGTACACCGTGACCACCTCGCACCACCGCTACGACCCGGTCACCGGTTACACCACCGCCTTCTCGGTGACCGGCCGGCAGGAGCGCAGCCTCTACGGGTTGGCGTCGGGCGGCAGCGGTGCGGCGCGGTCGGGGCAGGGACCCGTCGTCGCACAGGTCACCGACGTCAACGATCCGGAGCAGCAGGCCAGGGTCAAGCTGACGTTTCCGTGGCTGTCGGACACCTACGTCAGCGACTGGGCGCGCACGGTGCAACCCGGCGCGGGCAAGGACCGCGGCGCGATGGTGCTGCCCGAGGTCGGCGACGAGGTGCTCGTGCTGTTCGAGCAGGGCGACATCCGCCGCCCGTACGTTCTCGGCGGCCTCTACAACGGCGTCGACACGCCACCGGCCGGCGTTCCGGGGCTGATCGACGGCAGCTCCGGCGCGGTGAACCGGCGGTCCATGGTGTCCCGGCGCGGCCACCGGATCGACCTCGTCGACGAGGACGGCCGGACGGAAGGGATCACCCTGTCCACCACCGGCGACAAGCTCAGGCTGACCATGGATTCCGTTGCGACCATGATCACCGTGCACAGCGACGGGCAGGTCCTGGTCGAGGGCAAGGGCGGCATCGTGATCGACTCGGCGTCCTCCAAGCTCGAACTCAAGGGCGGCGAGGTGTCCATCTCCGCCACGAACGGGGTGAAGGTCGACGGCGGCAGCGGTGCGGTCAGCGTGCTGACCAACGGCGCCCTGTCCCTCAAGGGCACGACGGCCAAGCTCGAGGGCAGCGCCACCACCGAGGTCAAGGCCAGCGGTGTGCTCACCGTCCAAGGCAGCCTGGTGAAGATCAACTGATGACCAGCACCGTGCGAAAAGAATCGTGCGAAAAGAGCCGTGCGGAAAGAGGTGTGTGATGCCACCAGCAGCAAGGGTCGGTGACCCGACCGGCCATCCCGGGGTGATCGGCCCGCCGGGCGTGCCCACCGTGCTCATCGCTGGCATGCCCGCGGCGACCGTCGGCACACCGCACATCTGCTCGTTCCCGCCTCCCGCCGTCCACCCACCGACCGCCATCGCGCCGCCGGGCTGCCCGACGGTGCTGATCGGCGGCCTGCCCGCCGCCCGGCTCGGAGACCTCGCCCTGTGCGGCGCACCGATCGTCCTCGGCGCGCCCACCGTGATGATCGGCGGATGACCATGGCGGGCAGTGACTTCGTCGGCGCCGGGTGGGCGTTCCCGCTCAGCACCGACGCCACCGGCGGGATCGCGCTGGTGGTGAGAGAACGGGAGATCGAGGAGGCGATCCGGCTGATCCTGGCCACCGCGCCGGGGGAGCGCCCGATGCGCCCGGAGTTCGGCTGCCGGGTCCACGACCACGTCTTCGCGCCGATCAACGCCACCACCGCGGGCGCCATCGCGCACGACGTGCGGTCCGCCCTGGAGCAATGGGAGCCCAGGATCGATCTGCTCGACGTCCTGGTGAGTTTCGACCGGGCGGCCGCCGGCACGCTCTACATCGACGTCCACTACCGCATCACCGGTGTGAACGATCCGCGCAATCTCGTCTTCCCGTTCTACGTCATCCCGGAGGAGCCCGACTCGGCTGCCGCCATCACCGCGGCCCGGACCCCGGCGTCCCTCCCGGCCGCCGCCCCCCGTCAGCTCGCCGCCGCAGAACGGAACCGTTGATCATGGTGCTGCCCGCCCCGAACCTCGACGACCGGCACTTCCAAGACCTCGTGGATGACGCGAAAAGGCTTGTGCAGCAACGCTGTCCGGAATGGACGGACCACAACGTCTCCGATCCGGGTGTGACGCTGATCGAGGCGTTCGCGCAGATGGTGGATCAACTGATCTACCGCCTGAACCGGGTCCCGGAGCGCAATTACATCAAGTTCCTGGAATTGATCGGCGTCGAATTGCGGCCGCCGGCCGCGGCCAGGGGCAGGGTCACCTTCTGGTTGTCGGCGCCGCAGCCGCAGACGGTGCTGGTCCGCGCCGAGACCGAGGTGGCCACCCCCCGAACCGACGTCGAGGATCCGGTGGTCTTCTCCACCATCAAGGACCTCGACATCGTGCCCTGTTCGTTCGCCAGGGCGGGGGCCATGCCGGCCGGCGGCGAGGCCGTCGACCACAGCGTCGCCCTGCGTTCCGGCGGCGAATTCGAGTGCTTCCAGAGTTCGCCGCAACCCGGCGACGCCCTACTGATCGGCCTGTCCAATGCCGTGCCGGCCTGCGCCGTCGTCATCAGGATGGACTGCCACGTCAGGGGTGTCGGTGTGCGGCCGGACTGGCCGCCGCTGATCTGGGAGGCCTGGACAGGTTCGGGATGGGCGACCTGTGACGTCGACCGGGACGACACCGGCGGCATGAACAAGGCCGGCGACGTGGTGCTGCACCTGCCGGAGCGGCACGAGACCTCCATCCTCGCGCGGAACCGGGCGGGTTGGGTGCGCTGCCGGCTGCTGACACCCGAAGAGGGCCAACCCACGTACACGGCGTCCCCCCGCATCCGGTCGCTGTCGGCGTTCACCATCGGCGGCACCGCCCGGATGGTGCACGCCCAGGTGATCCGCAACGAGGACATCGGGGTGTCCGACGGGACCCCGGCCCAGCGGTTCCTGCTGCAGCGCCGGCCGGTGGTGCCGTGGGAGGAACGCAGTGTGCTGCAGGTCATCGACGACACCGGGGTCACCGACTGGATGGCGGTGGAGCACTTCGCCGAATCAGGTTCGGCCGACGCCTGTTTCCACATCGACGCCTTCGCCGGTGAGGTGCAGTTCGGCCCGGCCGTTCGGCAGGGTGACGGGACCCTGCGCCAGTACGGCGCGGTGCCGCCCAAAGGGGCCCACCTGCGGCTCGTGGTCTACCGGACCGGCGGCGGGGTGAGCGGCAACGTCGCCACCGGGCAGATCAGGGTGCTCAAGACCAGCGTGCCGTACGTGGCGAGGGTGGAGAACCGCACCCCGGCCGTCGGCGGGGCTCGCGCGGAGGACATCGAGGACGCCAAGCTGCGTGGCCCGCTGGTGTTGCGATCCCGCGGGAGAGCCGTCACCGCAGAGGATTTCGTCGAGCTGACCAAGCAGGTCGCGCCGGAGATCGCCCGGGTGCACTGCATAGGTGCTGACGCCGGGGGAGTGCGGGTGCTCGTGGTGCCGGCCGTCGCCGGCGACGAGGTCGGCCGGATCCGGCGGGAGGACCTGCAGCCGCTGCCGGAATCGCTCAGCCGGATCAGCGCCTACCTCGACGAGCGCAGGCTGGTCGGCACCCGGATGGTGATCGAGCCACCGGAGTACCAGTGGATCACCGCGGTGATCAGCGTGCGGGCCCGCGCCCGCTACCGCGGCGAGGACGTCCGCAAAGAGGTGCTGGCCGCCGTCTACCGGCTCTTCGACCCGTTGCTCGGCGGCCCGGAAGGCAACGGCTGGCCGCTCGGCCGGTCCGTCCAGGCCCACGAGGTGAACGCCGCCCTGGCCCGGATCCCCGGGGTGGACATGGCCGAGGAGGTCAGCGTCCAACTCTTCCCGGCCGACCCGGCGACCGGCCGGCGGGGTGCGGCGGTGCAACGGCTGCCGCTGCCGCCGACCGCGCTGGTGTTCTCCTACGAGCACCAGGTGAGGGTCCGGCAATGAGAGGTTTGCTCCCGGGCCTCGCATCCCCGCATCCGCTGGGGGAGTCGCTGCCCGCCCTGTTCCGCGAGGACGCGTTCGCGCAGCGGCTGTGCCAGAGCTTTGACGACGTGCTCGCCCCGGTGATCGCCACCCTGGACTCGTTGCCCGCCTACCTGGACCCGTCCACGGCGCCGGACGACATGCTCGGCTGGCTCGCCGGCTGGATGGGGATTGTGCTCGACGGCCACCAGAGCGCCGAGCGGCAGCGTGAGTTGGTCCAGGCCGGCGTCGAGTTGCTGCAGTGGCGCGGGACCGTGCGGGGAGTGCGGGCCGCGGTCGGCGCCCTCCTCGATGCCGAACCGGAGATCGTCGAATCCGGCGGCGCCGCCTGGTCGGAGACGGCCGGCGCGGCGCTCCCCGGTTCCGAGCGCGCGGAGTTGCTGGTACGGATCGCCGTCGACGATCCCGAGGCGTTCGACGTGCGGCGGCTGGAGGCACTGATCGCCATGGTCAAACCGGCGCACGTGCCACACCGGGTGGAGGTGCGCGGCGTCGGCTGACCGATGAGGCAGGCTGTCGGGATGCGTGAGCGAACCGTGGCAACAGCACCGTGGGACGGACCCGGACTCTTCGACGTCGACGAACCGGCCCCGGCCGTGCACCAACCCCGGCCCGCGGTCCTGCTCGCCACCGACGGCTCCTGCCTGCGCAACCCCGGGGGAGCGACCGGCTGGGCCTATGTCCGCAGCGACGGCGCCTGGGCGTACGGCAGTTCGCCGTCCGGCACGAACCAGATCGGCGAACTGCAGGCCGTCGTGCTCGCCCTCGCGGACCACCCGGATGACGCACTCGAGATCCAGTGCGACTCGTCCTATGCCATCGGCTGCGCCACCACCTGGAAACCCGGCTGGCAGCGCAACAACTACGTGAACAGCCAGCGCAAGACGGTCTCGAACCTGGACATCATCCGCGCCCTGCACGAGTTGATCGACGCCAGGACGGCGCCGCTGACGTTCACCAAGGTCAAGGGCCACGACCTGAGCAACAAGTGGCCGCTGAACACCGCTGTCGATGTGGTCTGCGGCCAGGCCGCGGTCGCCACCCAGGCGGCCGGCGCGCCGGTGTTCGACTCCGGTGTCATGGAGATCAACTGGGACGTCCGCGCCGCCCGGGGCAGCACCCGCGGGTAGCTGGCCCCATCTAGAAATCCGTCAGTCTGGATTGACAAACCTTGTGTTGTCAGTCCAGACTGACGGCATGGACAACGACGAACTCGGACGCCGGCTGCGGTCGACGGACCCCGCGACCGGCCTGCGCGCGGTCGGCGCCCTGCACCGTCTCGCCGAGCAGGTCGAGGCCACCCACGTCCGCCTCGCCCGCGAGCAGGGCTGGTCCTGGGAACAGATCGGGGACGCGCTCGGCGTCTCCCGCCAATCGGTCCACGCCAAGTACGGAAAGTAGGTCAGGTCATGTTCGAGCGATTCGCGGCTGCCGCCCGCAGTGCGGTCACCTCCAGCGTGCAGGAGGCGGAGTACCGGGGAGACCGGCGCATCGGCACCGATCACCTGCTGTTGGGTTTGCTGCACGACCCCGAGATGTCGGCCCTGGTCGGCGTCGATGTGCAACGCGCACGTGCCGAGTCCGCGGCGCTCGATCAGCAGGCGCTGGCGGCCGTCGGGGTCGACGTCGGAGACTTCACCCCGGCTCGGTCCCCCCGCCGCCCGCGGCATGCACCGTTCACCTCCGGCGCGCGGGCGGTGATACCGCGCGCCCTCACCCTGGCGACGACGGAGAAGTCCCGGCGGATCACCAGCCGGCACCTGCTGATCGCGCTGCTGGAACGCGACGAACCCGATCCCGCAGCGACGCTGCTGACTGGCCTCGGCGTCGACCGCACGGATCTGCGCAGGCGAGCGGCGCAGGGCTGAGCGAAGAACTGGAGCGTCAGGCCGTGGGGACACCCAGCTCCGCCTGCGCCCGGGCGTGCTCCCGCCGGGCAAGGGACGCGGCGGTGCTGTCCCCGGAGGTCTCATGGAGTTCGATCAGCAGTTGCCAGCCCAGATCCTGGTAGCGGTCCAACTGCACGGAGAGCCGGGCCGCGTCCAGGGCCTGCCGGTCCCGGCCGAGCGCTCGGCTTTCCCGCGCGAGCGTGGTGGCGGCCGCGGCCGCCATCAGCCTGAGTCGATCCCGCTCCACCACCACGTACTCGGCGGGCCCCTCCTCGGGCAGCAGATCGCCCTTGTACAACGCGAGAGCCGTTGCACGGGAATCGATATCGGACGCCGGCGCCCGTAGTCCGTTTTCGAAATCCAGCACGTCGATGACGCTGCCCGGCGGCGGCGCCAACCGGTAGGCGTCGCCGTGCCGGACGAGCACCTCGGAACCGGACAGGCCCGCCGACTCCAGGAGCTGGCGAACGCTCGATACGGCAACCTGCAGCCGGCGGGTCCCGATGACGACGTCGACCCCGGGCCAGAGGGCGTCCACCAGCAACTCGCGGTGCACATCACGCCCGGCGTTCATGGCGAGCAGCCGCAACAGCGTGCGCGCCCGCGGGCGCAGTGCCGTCAGCTCCACCGCGACGCTGTCGACCTCGATCGCGAAACCGCCGAAGCAGCGCACGCTCAGCGTCGGGCTGCCCTGGCTCGTCGGCACGTCTGGCCGGTTCGGCTCGTCCGGCTCGTCCGTCACGTCCGGCCGTTGCAGGAACAGACCCGCGACGGCGACGGCCCGGGTCAGCGCTGTTGACAGGGCAGCGTTGCCGGCCCCCGTGGCGACCGCGAGCGCCGCCTGGGCAAGTGCCTGCGCCGCGTCGAGGTGGATCGCCCGTGCATTCCCGGCTGCGCGCTGCGCGACCTCTGCGGCGTCGGGGGCTGCGTCCCGGGCCTGCACACAGGCCTGCAGCGCCTCGGCCCAGACGGCCGGCACCGCCGCGTCCAGGAGCCGGAACCGGCGGGCGGTGTCGGCGAAGCCTTCTGGGCCGGCCGGTGGGCCACCGACCTGACCGGCCAGCTGCACGGCGCAGGCGGCCGCCAGGCTGAGCAGTGCGGCCCCCCACTCGTCGCCGGCCCGGTCACATTCCTCGATCAGATCCGCGCAGGCCGTCGATCGCCACGGCGGCGACCCCTGAGCGACCAGCACCGCCTCGGCGAAACCCCTGGCCAGCCGAGCGACCCAGGGCAGGCCGGTGACCTCCGCCTCGAGGCAGATCTGACCGAGCCTGCCCGCGGGGTCGTCGCAGGCGGCGGTGAGCAGGTCGAGCAGCACCCCGGCCAGCTGGGCGAGCAGCCGGTGCGAGCCGTCCGCGTCCGGGTCGTGGCTGACGGCGAGCGCGGCCCTCGCGCGCGAGAAATCGCCGTGTAGCAGCGCGGCGGTGCCGGTGGCCAGTTGCTGCCCGGTTCCTGCTGCATCGGTCTGGAGCGCCCCGGTCCGCTGTGACTCGGCGCGCAACGTCGGATTCCAGCCGGCGCCGTCGCGCGCGGATCGGCCCTGCCTGGTCGCCATCCGCAACGGCACGGACCAATGCGAGATGTCGACCCGGTCCCGGCGCGCGTCCGGCCCCGCCGTCCAGAGTTCGGCGATGGTTCGCTCGCGGCGGCAGTTCTCCCGGAAATCCGGTTCGTCCAGAAGATTCTCGGCCTGCCGGAACGCCTGGATCGCCGATTCCAGTGCCCCGTCGCGCACCCGGCGGCGGGCCTCGGCGAAGGACAGCCACGGGTCGTTCTCGACGACGGCGGGCGGCAGCAGCAGGTTGGCCCCGGCCGTCGCGTCGTGCGGGCCGTGCCCCCTGGTCTGGATGATCCGCGCGACCGCGCCCCAGTCCTCGGCCCGGGCGTATGCGCGCACGGCACCCCGCTGATCACCGATCTCCTCGAGGACGGCCGCGCTGCGCGCGTACCACTGCCGGGCGCCGGCGGCGCCCAATTCCTCGACCAGTGCCCACTCCAGATGCGAGCGCAACACCTGGTGGTACCGGAAGGTCTCACCGTCGTCATCCGACGAGGTGAACAGCTGCTGCTGTTCCAGTTCATCGAGAACCCTGTGGCTGCCGGTGGTCTCGAGCAGCCGATCGCACAGGGCGCCGGTCAGCGAGCCGAGCGTGCAGGTGCGCAGCAGGAACAGCCGGCGGTCCTCCGGCAACTCGGCGAGCACGTTCCGGGCGAGGTAGGAACGCACGAGCTTGGACCGGCCGCCGAGGTCGTCGACGGCCCGCTTCCGGTCGAGCGCGCTGCGTCCCGACGTCGCCAGGTGGAACAACTGCAGGCCGGCGGCCCAGCCACCGGTCCGGCGGGTCAGCGCGGCGGCCGATTCCGGTGACAGCGGTTCGCGAAAGATCGAGATGAACAACTCCTCGACCTCCCAGGAGCGGAACCGCAGGTCGTCGCTCGACACCTCCTGCAGCGCGCCGGATACCCGCAGCCGAGGGATGTTGATCTCGGGCTGCCGGCGCGACCCGGCCAGCACCCGCAGTGCCTGCGGCCGGAGCAGGATGAACTGCTCCAACGCCCGCTCGGCCGACGAGCCGGCGATCTCGTGCAGGTCGTCGAGAATCAGGAAGGCCCGGCCGGCCGGCCAGTTCTCGAGAGATTCGAGCAGCGCGCTCATCGAGGCGTCGGCGGCGTCGATCCCCGCTGTGTCCCGCAGCGCGCGGGCCAGATGCGCCACCAGCGCCGTCTCGGCGCCGTCGTCGGCCGTCACCCGGTACCAGGCCACCGGACCGAGCGTCGCCGCCGCGGCGGCCACCCTGGCGAGCAGCGTCGTCTTGCCCGAGCCGGGCGGCGCGACCACCAGGTCGAGCCGACTCTCCGCACTGTCGAGCAGGCGCGCTTCCAGCCGCCGCCGGGGCAGGCCCACCGGTTCCGGGCGCCGCAGCTTCTCGGTCAGGACGATGGAAGCACTCACCGGCGGCCCGCTCAGGTGGTCCGGAACGGGGTGAGGATCAACCGGGACGCGCGCGGAACGGCCATGTCGGGTCCGATCACCAAGGTGCCACCGCCGAGAGAGGCTGAAACAGATTACAACCCCAGAGCGGACATTTACCCCGGTGATACGTCGCTGATCAAAGAGAACGCGGATGCCAGCGCATCAGTCCGCCCACGGCCCCATCGCCTGGGTCCACCGGCGGATCTCCGTGCCGGCGATCAGACCCTGGGCGAGAAATGGATCGGACCGCAGATGACGAGCGACGTCCTCCTCGGTCTCCGCCCGGAACACCAGCAGCGCTCCCGGCGGGCCATCGGGGTAGGCGCCGGCGGCCAGCACGACGTCCTGCTCGAGCAGGTCGCGCAGGAACTGTCGATGGGCGGGCCGGTGCTCGGCCAGCGCGTCCGGGTCGTCGGCGTAGCGGTAGTGAACGGCGAACACGGGCATGGCGGGCCTGCTCTCTCCGATGAGGGTCTGGAGCATCATCGCCGACCTGCGACCGGACGCACGCAGGCCCCCGGCGCTGTGCCGGGGGCCTGCGGGAAATCGTGCGGTGCAGCGTGGACGGCCGCGACCGGTGGATCAGATGTCGTAGTACAGGTCGAATTCGTAGGGGTGCGGGCGGAGCCTGATGGCGTCGATCTCGTCGCGCTTCAGCTTGATCCACATGTCGATCAGGTCGGGCGTGAACACGCCACCCTCGAGGAGGTAGTCGTGATCCTGCTCGAGCCGGTCGATGACCGCGGCGAGCGAGCCGGGCACCTGCGGGATGTTGGCGGCCTCGTCCGGCGGCAGCTCGTAGAGGTCCTTGTCGACCGGAGCGGGCGGCTCGATCTTGTTCTTGATGCCGTCCAGGCCGGCCATCATCATCGCCGCGAACGCCAGGTAAGGGTTCGCCGACGGGTCGGGGCAACGGAACTCGAGCCGCTTCGCCTTGGCGTTGGTGCCGGTCAGCGGGATGCGGATGCAGGCGGAGCGGTTGCGGGCCGAGTAGACGAGGTTGACCGGAGCCTCGTACCCGGGCACCAGGCGGTGATAGGAGTTGATGGTCGGGTTGGTGAAGGCGAGCAGCGACGGCGCATGGTGCAGCAGTCCGCCGATGTAGTAGCGCGCGGTGTCGGACAGGCCGCCGTAGCCGGCCTCGTCGTAGAACAGCGGCTTGCCGCCCGACCACAGCGACTGGTGCGCGTGCATGCCGGAACCGTTGTCACCGAACAGCGGCTTCGGCATGAAGGTGACGGTCTTGCCCTGGGCCCATGCGGTGTTCTTGATGATGTATTTGAACAGCATCACCTCGTCGGCCGAGGCGAGGAGAGTGTTGAACTTGTAGTTGATCTCGGCCTGTCCGCCGCCGACCTCGTGGTGGCCGCGCTCGATGTCGAAGCCCATGCTGATCAGGTTCGCGGTCATGTCCTCGCGAAGATCGGCGTGGTGGTCGTACGGCGGGACGGGGAAGTAGCCGCCCTTGGTCCTCACCTTGTAGCCGAGGTTGGGCTGCTCGTCGCGGCCGGTGTTCCACCAGCCCTCTTCGCTGTCCACCTTGTAGAACGATCCGGTCATGCCGGTCTCGAACTGGACGTTGTCGAAGATGTAGAACTCGGCCTCTGCACCGAAGTAACAGGTGTCGGCGATGCCGGTGCTGGCGAGGTATTCCTCGGCCTTGCGGGCGACGTTGCGCGGATCGCGGGAGTACGGCTGCAGCGTCAGCGGGTCGTGCACGAAGAAGTTGCAGGTCAGCGTCTTGCGCTGGCGGAAGGGATCGACCCGCGCCGTCGTCACGTCCGGGAGCAGGGTCATGTCCGACTCGTGGATCGACTGGAAGCCCTTGATCGACGAGCCGTCGAAGGCCATGCCGCCGGCCAACGAGTCGACCGAGACGCTGGACGCCGGCACGGTGAGGTGGTTCATGACGCCCAGCAGATCGCAGAATCGGATGTCGAAGACTTCGACATCGTTCTCGGCGATGTAGGCAACAAGCTCTTCTGGAGTGGAGAACACGCACGCGCTCCTTGAGGTGGTCGGGGGACAACCGTTGGTGGCAGGGACGGTACAGCGGTCGGCGCATATTCGGCCGCCCGGGTGATCCGCGGGCATCAAGGTGCCTCAACACGCCCCGGCCACGCTAGGCAGAGTGTGTTGCCCGGCCGTCTCGCTGTTGTTTCACGCCGGTTAATCGGCTGCGCCGACGAAGGTACGACAGATCGGCGTTCGGGGAGCTGTTCACCCGAACGTGACGACCATGACGCCCACCCGTGCCGGCGCGGACGATCTCTACGCTGGGGACATGGTCACAACGGGCGGTCCGGCCGAGCAGTTCTATCGAGGGCAGGGACTCGGGCTGCCGAGTTCCGGTGTCGGTTCGGTGGCGTCGTTCGGTCGGCGGGCCGGTGCGTTCGGCATCGACATCGCACTGTCGGCGGTGGCGGCGTGGGCGTTCACGGCACCGGAACCGCCCCGGAACACCAGCCTGCTGATCTGGGCGGTGATGACGGTGGTGACGGTGGCCCTGTTCGGCATCACGCCGGGGCAGGCGATCGTCGGCATCCGGGTGGTGCCGATGAGCGGTGGGGACTTCGTGGGGTTGTGGGCGGTGCCGCGGACTGCGCTGATCTTCCTGATCGTGCCGCCGCTGCTGCAGAACTCGGACGGCCGCGGCCTGCACGACAGGCTGTGCCGGACGGTCGTGCTGCGCTACCGCTGAGCCAATTGCGCTATCGCCGGTCAGCGGCGCCGCATGGCGCGCTGGACGTTGCGCTGCTTGACGCCGGCCGGCATCGGGCCCTTCGGCAGCCCGGCCTGTGCGGTGCGGGCGGACAGCGCCGTCAACCGGTTGTCCAACTCGACCACGGCGTTGGCGGAGATGTTCCGCGGCAGCTTCATCAGGTACTGGTTCAGCTTGCGCAGCGGGACCTGGCCCTCTTCGTTGCCGACGACGACGTCGTAGATCGGGGTCTCGCCGACCACCCGGGCGATCTTCTTCTTTTCCTGGGCCAGCAGCGGCTTGACCCGGTGCGGCGTGCCCTCGCCCACCAGCACGATGCCCGGCCGGCCGACGACCCGGTGCACGGCGTCCATGTGCGAGGTGCCCGCGATCGCCGGGGTGATCCGCCACTTGCCGCGCAGGTTGTTCTGCAGCGACCAGGCCGCCGCTCCCGGGGTGCCCTCGGCCTGCTTGTAGACGCTGCTCTGCACCCGCCGGGAGAAGATGATCATGGCGACCAGTGCGCCGAACAGGATGCCGATCGGGAGCACCATCCACCACGGGACGAACCACATGAAGATCAGCGTGATGATCGCCGCCGTACCGATCAGGGCGCCGATCATGTAGGGCAGCAGGCGCTTGTCCTGCTTGCGCTGCATCTGGAACGCCTGCCAGATCTGGCTGCGGCGCTCCTTGGCGGCGACCTTCTTCGCCGCGCGGGTCGCCTTCTTGGCTTCCTTGTCGGCAGCTTTGGAGGAGGCGCCAGCGTTGGCGGCAGTCTTGGCCATGTCGTTCAGGATAGTGCCCCCAGCGGCCGCGGGCGGACCCGCGGACATGTCAGGTCCAGACACGACGATGCCCCGTCCCGACGGGCACCCGAGCGGGTGCCACGCTGTCGGGGCGGGGCAGGTCGTGGACCGCTCGCCGCGGCGGGTCAGCCCGCTGCTGGCACTGTCCGGCCGAGCCGGGCATCGCGCGCCTCGGCGCCCTGCCGGTACAGCGTCCCGGCGCGGTAGGAGGACCGCACCAACGGACCCGACATCACGCCGGCGAAGCCGATGCTGCGTGCCTCGTCCGCCAGCTCGACGAACTCCTGAGGCTTGACCCAGCGCTCGATCGGATGGTGCCGCGGCGTCGGCCGCAGGTACTGGGTGATGGTGACCAGGTCGCACCCGGCGCTGTGCATGTCCACCAGCGCCTGGCTGATCTCGGCCCGCGTCTCGCCCATCCCCAGGATGAGGTTCGACTTGGTGACCATCCCCGCGGCCCTGCCCTGCGCGAGAACGTCCAGCGACTTCTCGTAGGTGAAGGCCGGCCTGATCCGCCGGAAGATCCGCGGCACCGTCTCCAGGTTGTGCGCGAACACCTCGGGGGCGGCGTCGAAGACCTGACCGAGGAGTTCCGGCTTACCGGAGAAGTCCGGCGTCAGGATCTCGACACCGGTGTTCGGAGCAGCCGCGTGCACCTGCCGGACCGTCTCGGCGTACAGCCACGCACCCTCGTCGGGCAGGTCGTCCCTGGTGACGCCGGTGATCGTGGCGTACTTCAGGTCCATCGCCCGGATGGACTCGGCGACCCGCCGCGGCTCGTCCCGATCGAGTTCACCGGGCTTGCCGGTGTCGATCAGGCAGAAATCGCAGCGCCTGGTGCACTGGTCGCCACCGATCAGGAACGTCGCCTCGCGGTCTTCCCAGCATTCGTAGATGTTGGGGCAGCCCGCTTCCTGGCACACGGTGTGCAGGCCCTCGGACTTGACCAGTGACTGCAGTTTCTGGAACTCCGGGCCGGTCCGCAGCTTCGTCTTGATCCATTCCGGCTTCTTCTCGATGGGGACCGCGGCGTTGCGGACCTCGAGCCGAAGCAGTTTGCGACCTTCGGGGGCCAGGGTCACGAGGCACCACCCAACCTCTTCTTGGCGGCCTCGACGGCCTCCGCAGAAGCATGCATGCCGTTGTCGGCGGCGTCCTTGGCGTTCTCTCCGGCCTTCTCGGCGCTGCCGGTGGCGGCGTCGAGCTTGTCCTTGGCGTCATCGGCGTCGTCGGTCACGATGACCGTCGCCGATCCGACGCCGTCGGACGAGGTGCTCTTCGCGCTGCCGGCGGCCTTCTTGGCGGAATCGACGGCGTCGCCGGCCTTGTCCTTGGCGGTGTCCAGCGCGTCCTTGGCGGAATCGAGGGCGTCGGCGGCCTTGTCCTTCGCCTTGTCCGCCGCCTCCTTCGCCGCGTCGACGGCGTCGGATGCCTTGTCCTTCAGGGTGTCGACGGCGTCGCCGGCCTTGTCCTTGGCGTCGGCGAGCTTGTCGGCCGCCTTGTCCGCCGCGTCGGCGCCCGGCTTGGTCGGCGGCGCGTAGGTCGGGGCCGGGTGGTTGTCCGGGATCGGGGTGCCACCGCCGCGCAGCTTCTTGAAGGCGTAGGCACCGCCGGCCGCGACCACGATGACGATCAGCAGCCGCCGTATGGGGTGGCCCTTCTTCTCCGTTTTCGCTGCCGTGGCGGCCGCGCTCTTGGAGGCCTTGTCCGCGACCTTGCTGGCCTTGTGTGCCGCACCGGCGGCGGAGGCCGCGGCTGCGGCGATGCCCTGGGTCACCGAGACATGCGCCTTCTCACTGGCAGCGCCGGCGAGCGCGGCGGCCTTCTCGGTCGCTGTGCCGGCGAGCGAATGCGCGCGCTTGGAGGCGGACTTCTCGGCCGACTTGGCGGCCTTGGTGGCACGGATCGAGGCCTTGTTGGCGGCCTTGCGCGCGCGTCGGCTCAGCGCCTTCGCCGATTCCTCGACCGATTCGCTGGCCTTGGTGACGTACGGGGTCGCGGCGTGCGCGGCCTCTCCGGCCAGCACCGACGCCTTGGTGGCTGCCTCACTGGTGGCATCGCTGAGCCTGTCCACGACCTTCTCGGCGATCTCTGTCGCCCGGACGGCGAGGTCGTGTGCGGTGGTGCGGTGATCCGTCGACGTGCTCATCAATAGCTCCTCATCATTCGCCTGAAACTCAGGACGTTTGCCCGCAAAACACGGGCGTCCGGTATGCCGGTTCCCCGCTACGGTCACGGCCACACCGACATCGAACGGGTCATTGTTCCATCCTCACCCGTGACCCGCTGGAGGGGTCAGCCGGGACCGGCCAGCGCCGGGTGCAGGTGCCAGTCGACGCCCGGGGTGGGGGCGATCTGCTGCTCGCGCGCGGCTGCGACGCTCACCGGCAGCCGCCCGGCCAATCCCTCTACGAGCCAATGGGTCACCGGGTCCAGCGCGTCGGCCACCGTGATGTGCCTGCCCAGCTCGACGGTCAATGAGGTCACGCCGGCGTCGGTGATCCCGCACGGCACGATCCGGTCGAACGCGGCAAGGTCCGGGTCGCAGTTCAGTGCAAATCCGTGCATCGCGACCCCGCGGGCGATCCGGACGCCGATCGCGGCGACCTTGCGTTCCGGCCGGCCACCGCCGGCCGGCAGCCAGACACCGCTGCGGCCGGCGACCCGACCGGCGTCCAGCCCGAGATCGGCGCACACGGCGATCAGCACCTGCTCGAGGAGCCTGACGTAGCCGACGACGTCGACCGGCGCGGCGAGCTTGACGATCGGATACCCGACGAGCTGGCCCGGTCCGTGCCAGGTGATCCGGCCGCCCCGATCGACCTCTACCACCGGCGTGCCGTCGGTCGGCCGGTCCTCCGGCTGGGTGCGCTTGCCCGCCGTGTACACGGCGGGATGTTCGAGCAGCAGAACGGTGTCCGGGCCCGAGTCCTCCGACCTGGCCGTCGCCAACTGGCGCTGCCGTTCCCACGCCGTCAGGTAATCCACCATTCCCGCGCGCTCGAAGAGCAGCGGAACGTTCTGGTCGCGCATGGCACGACCGTACGCCGCCGGTCCGCCCCTGTGGACAACCCGGTCGGGCAGGTGTCCGATCGTCCTAGGGTCGCGCCCATGACGCTTCGCATCGGTCCGTACGCAGCGGTGGAGCGTCCCGGCCGCGGGCATCGCGCCGCAGGATCGGTTCTTTGGCGTGGCGAGGACGAGGGCACCGGCGAGAGCGTGCTGCTGTTGGTACTGCCGGCCGATGAAGCCGCGGCCGTTTCCGCTGATGTCGAAGCGCTGACCGAGATCTGTCATCCGCATCTGCTGCCCGTCGATGATGTCGTGTCCGACGCGGAACATGTGGCGGTTGTCTCATCCTGGCCGCGTGGCGGGCGGCTGTTGGAGCTGCTGGTGCGGCACGGTCCGCTGACCGCCGCCGAGACGCTGACCGTGCTGATCCCGGTCGCATCTGCACTGGCGACCGTGCACGGTCACCAGATCCGGCACGGCGGCGTCGGCGCGGGGTCGATCTGGTTCGACGACGACGGGCGTCCACAATTGGGCGCTCCGGCGGTCGCCAGGATCGCGGCCCGGAACCAGCACGGAATGCTTTCGGACAGCAGGGATGTCGCGCCCGAGGTGGTGCGCGGCGAGCGATTGCAGCGGGACCCTCCTGGCCCTGCGGCCGACGTCTTCTCGCTGGGCTCGGTTGCCCTGTTCTGCCTGACCGGCAGGTCCGCCTGGCCGGCTGACGACCCCGCGGATGTGCTGATCCAGTCGGCGGCCGGGGTGTGGCCGGACCCACCGGACGGAGCGGCTCCGGCGGCTCTGCTCGATCTCATCCGGGCCATGCTCAGCCGGTCCCCGGATCAACGGCCCAGCGCTGCCGATGCGGCGCAACGGCTCTCGGCTGTCGGCCGCCCCGCTCCGATCAGCTTCGGCGCAAGGCCCGCCCCGGCCGCCGGGTCTGCCGACCGGTGGCTCGGCGCAGTGCCGACGGTGCCTGCCGCCATCCGCGCGACCCGACCCCCTTCCCCGAAACCTCCGGACGCAGCCTCACCCGGTCCACCCCGTTCCGGGCCCACGCGGCTCGCGCGGGCCGGGATCGCAGTCCTGGCATCTCTTCTGGTGGTTGTCTTCGTCATCCAGGCGGCGGTTTGGTCGAACGGTGGCGAGAACCCGGACGCGGCACCCGACTGGCCGCAGATCGTCGCCGACCTCGATGCCGCGCGCGGGCGTGCACTGGAAGTTGCCGACCCGGCCCTGTTGGCGGACGTCTATCTGGACGGGTCCGCCGCCGCAGCGGCCGACGCCGCGCTGATTGCGGAGCTGGCGCACCAGGGCTGGCACGTGTCCGCCGGGCTGCACGAGATCAGCAGCGTGACGCCGGTCGGTCCCGCACCGCCCGGCGAGCCGGGCTCGGTTCGCCTTGCGGTGCAGGACCGGCTGCCGTCGCGGCCGATCGTGGACGGGTCCGGGAGCCAGGTCGGGATGACGCCGGCGCGGGAGCAGCAGGAACGGATCGTGCTGCTCGACCGGACCCCCGCGGGCTACCGGATCGCCGGGATCACCGATCCCTGAGCCCGTTCCGCGCGTTGATCCCGGGGACTGTCGGACCTCGCTCCTACCGTGACCCAATGCGCCTGCTGCACACCTCCGATTGGCACCTCGGTCGGACCTTCCACGGCCAGAGCCTGCTGGCCGACCAGGAAGCTGTGCTGGGGGCCGTCGCTGACCTGGTTGCCGAGCACGGCGTGGATGTCGTGCTCATCTCCGGCGACATCTACGACAGGGCGGTGCCCTCGCCGGAAGCGGTGCAGTGCGCAACCCGCATCCTGGCGCGGATCCGGCGGGCCGGCAGCACGATCGTCGCCATTTCCGGCAACCACGATTCCGCGCCCAGGCTCGGTGCTTTCGCCGATTTCCTCGCCTCCGGCGGCCTGCACCTGCGGACGGCGGCGTCCGCGGTGGGCGCTCCGGTCGAACTCGATGACGGCCACGGTCCGGTCGCCGTCTACCCGGTCCCTTACCTGGAACCGGATCTCGCCCGCGGTCTGTGGGAATTGCCGTCACCGGCAGGCCACCAGCATGTGCTGGCGGCGGCTCTCGGCGAGGTGCGGGCGGACCTCGCCCGGCGCCCGGCGGGTACCCGCTCGATCGTGCTGGCGCACGCGTTCGTCACCGGCGCCGTTGCGGGCGGGTCCGAGCGGTCCATTGCCGTCGGTGGTGTCGAGTCGGTGAGCGCCGAGCTGTTCGAGGGGTTCGACTATGTCGCCCTCGGCCATCTGCATGGGGCACAACAGGTCACTGAGCGGATTCGCTACTCGGGTTCGCCGCTGCCCTACGCGTTCACCGAGGCCGGCCACCACAAGTGCGTCTGGCTGGTCGATCTCGGTGCCGACGGCGCCGTCGATGTCCGTCGACTCGAGCTGCCGGTGATTCGCGGACTGGCCACCGTACGGGGTCGACTGGCCGACATCCTTGACGGGCACGCCGATCTCGTCGACCACTATCTGTCCGTCGAGTTGACCGACCCGGTCCGACCGCTCGAGCCGATGCGCCGGCTGCGGGAGCGTTTCCCGCACGTCATGGTGACCCAGTGGCTGCCCGAGCCGACCGGCGGGAGCGCCGACGGCACGCGGCGGCCGCCGACGGGACACCGAGCGGACGCGGTTCTGGTGACCGATTTCGTGACCACCGCGCGGGGGAGTGCGCCGTCCGGCGGCGAGCGTCTGCTGCTGCAGCAGGCTCTCGCGGCGGAGCGCCTGGTGGAGCGCGCGCGATGAGGTTGCACCGGCTCGAGCTCAGTGCCTTCGGTCCGTTCGCGGGCACCCAGAAGGTCGACTTGGATGCGCTGGGTGCGGACGGGCTGTTCCTCATCCAGGGTGACACCGGCGCCGGGAAGACGACGCTGCTCGACGCCGTTGCGTTCGCGTTGTTCGGCCGGGTGCCCGGCGCCCGCAACGAGGCCAAGCGTCTGCGCTGCGACCGGTCGGCGCCGGACGTCGTGACCGAGGTCCGGCTGGAGGCCACGATCGGCGGCTTCCGGCTCGAGATCATCCGCCGGCCGGAGTACGAACGTCCCAAGTCGCGGGGAACGGGTACGACGATCCAGCGGGGCAAGGTGACGCTGCGCTGGATCGGTGCGGGACCGGCGGGCCGGCCCGCCGAAGGGCTGACCCGCGCGGACGAGGTGGGCGACGCCGTCATCGACCTGCTGGGCATGTCGGCCGACCAGTTCTTCCAGGTGGTGCTGCTGCCGCAGGGGGAGTTCGCGCGATTCCTGCGCGCCGACACGGCTGAGCGCGCCACCCTGCTCGAGCGGCTCTTCGACACCGGTCGTTTCGGTCGCATCGAGGAGTGGTTCGCCGCCGAGCGGCGTGAGGCCGGCGTGCGGCTGCGGGACCGGGACGAAGAGGTCCGGCAGCATCGCGCCAGGGTGGCCGAATCTGCCGGGTCCGAAGGCGGCGGCGATGAGGACGCCCCGTGGCTGGCCCTCGTTCGCGACCGGCTCGCCGACGTCGCGGACCTCGCGGTCGAAGCCGCCGTCGTCGCCCGGGAACGACGCACCCGGGCCGCCGCTGAACTCGACGCAGCAAGGGCGCTCGAAGAGCGGATCACCCGGCTGCGGCGCCTTCGACACCGTTGGCGCGAACTCGAACGCTGCCGGCCGGCCGTCGACCGTGAGCGCGAGCTGATCCAGCGGTCAACGCGAACCCCTCCGGTGGTGAGCGCGGTGACGGCGGCCGCGTCGGCCCGCGCCGGGCTGGCCGCCGCCGAACGGGAATGCGCGACTGCGCACCGTGCGCTCGGCGACCTCTCGTCGACGGTTGGTGATCCCGACCGGCTGGAGTTCGGCCTGCTCGCCGACGATCCGGTCACCGTGCACGCCGCCGCGGCCGCAGATCGGGAACTCGCGGGCACGTTGAAGGAACTGATCGCGGAAGCCGCCGAACAGGACCGGGATCTGGTCGCGCTGGCCCGGGCCCGGGGGCGTCACCACGGCGACGAGGTGGCCGCGGTCGACGTCGAGCAGCGGTTGGCCGGTCTGCCGGGTCGGATCGCCGAACTCGACAAGCGGGTGACAGCCGCGCGGTCCGCCCGTGACCTGCTGCCGGCCGCCGCCGAGCAACTCGCCGCGGCCGAGCGTGTGCGGGACGCCGCGCGGACCGTCCCGGTGCTGCAGGAGCGCGCGGCGGCCGCGCTCGCCACGGCGAATGCTGCGACCGACCGGCACCAGCAGGCGGTCGACGCCCGACAGGGCCTCGTCCAGACCAGGATCGCCGGGATGGCTGCCGAACTCGCCGGCGCGCTCGTCGCGGGCAGCCCGTGCGCGGTCTGCGGGTCGTGCGACCACCCGGACCCGGCCCATGTCGCCGCCCCCGCGGTGACCTCGGAGCAGGTGCGGGCCGCTGAGAAGGCCGAAGCCAGGGCCGCCGCCGAGCGCGAGCGGACCGCGCAGCACAGATGGGCACTGGACGCGGAACTGATGACGGCGATGCGACTGGCCGCCGGTAGGGACGTGGTCACCGCGGAGACGGAATTGGCCGACCGCGCCGCGGCCCAAGAGCGGCTCGCTGCCATCGCGCGCAACCTCGACCCGCTGCTCGGGCTGCGCGACGCCGCCACCAAGGCGCAGTTCGAGCACGGCCTTCGGCGCGAGGACCTCGCGACGACGCTCGCGGGGGGCTTGAAGGAGATCAGCATGCTGGCCCAGCGAACCGAGCGGCGCGCCGCTCGGCTGCTGAAGGCGCGGGCCGGTCACGAGTCGGTGCAGGCGCGGCGGCTTTTCCTGCTCGACCGTGCCGCGGCCTGCGATGCGGTGGTGGCGGCGGTCAACCAGATGGCCGGCGCACGCGCCGGGGCGGCCGCGGCCGATCGCGCGGTGGATGCCGCGGTCGGCGCCGCCGGATTCGCCTCGGTGGCCGACGCCCTGGCCGCCGCCGAGGTGGACGTCGCCGAGCTCGGTCGCAGGGTGCGCGCCGCCGACGACGAGTACGCATCGGTCGCCGACCAGTTGCGCGATCCGGTGCTGGCCGGTCTGTCGGAGGACCAGCACGTCGACGTCGCGGGCATCGAGGAGTCCGCACGAGCGGCAGCCGAACACGCCGAACGAGCGGTCGCGGCCGCGCACACGGCCACGGCCCGACGCGATCAGGTGGCTGCAGCGTCCCGCCGGCTGCTCGCGGCGACCCGGGAGCGGGAACCGATCAGGTCGGCCGAGGCGGAGATCGCAGCGCTCACCGACGTGATGCTGGGTCGCGGGCAGAACGCGCTCGGTATGTCGCTGCGCACCTACGTCCTGGCCGAACGGCTGCGCGAGGTCGCCGCCGCCGCCGGTCAGCGGCTGGACCGGATGTCGGCCGGCCGCTACACGTTCGTGCACTCGACCGAGCGGGAGGCGCGGGGCAAGGCCGGGGGCCTCGGTTTGGACATCCTGGACGGGTGGTCCGGGCTGGTGCGGCCGGCGAAGACACTGTCGGGCGGGGAATCCTTCCTGGCGTCCCTCGCCCTCGCCCTCGGGCTGGCCGACGTCGTGGCGGCGGAATCCGGCGGCCGGGTGCTCGACACCCTGTTCGTGGACGAGGGTTTCGGCAGTCTGGATCCCGACACGCTGGATCTGGTGATGGGCACGCTGGACGAACTGCGGGCAGGTGGCCGGGTGGTGGGGGTGGTCTCGCATGTCGACGAGCTGCGCCAACGCATCCCGAGCCAGGTCCGGGTCAGCCGGACCCCGCAGGGCTCCACGCTGACGGTGACCACCGGATGAGCGTCACCCCGACGACCGGCAGACTGGTGACCGGCCGAGCCCCGGCCCGCGAGCGGAGGTCCCGGTGTTCCTGCTGATCGCCCATTTCGCGGTCGAAGCCGCCGACGCCGAGCGCGCGCTCGCCGACGGCGCCGGCCCCGTGCGTCTGCTCGCGCAGCAACCGGACACCCGATGGCTGCGGTGGGGCCGGTCCACCGAAGACGCCGGCCGGCTCGTGCTGATCGCCGAATTCGACACCGCAGCCGCCTACCGCAGGGCCCAGTCGCCGCTGGAGGTCAGGGCGGTTCTCATTCCCTGGCTGTCCACCGCGGAGATCGACACGTCGGGGGCGTTCGAAGTGCTGGCAGCGGCGGACGGCTCTCGCTGGTGGGAGCCGGAGGTGACGGTGCCCGACCCGGGGCGCTGATCACCGTTGTGGTCACAGCCGTTGGTCACCGCCGTTTGGTCACAACGTGGGCGTGGAGTCATTAGGCTCGACGCTCGTTGACCGAACCCCGCGGAATCCACCGTCGGGGACATCGCCCGGTGGCCGGACAGGCGCTGGGCCCGCAGCACAGGAGTTCGCCGTGGCCGACCGCATCGATGCCGTTGTTTCCCTCGCCAAGCGAAGGGGATTCGTGTACCCGAGCGGCGAGATCTACGGCGGCACCCGGTCGGCCTGGGATTACGGCCCGCTCGGTGTCGAACTGAAGGACAACATCAAGCGGCAGTGGTGGAACGCGATGGTCCGCTCCCGCGACGACATCGTCGGGCTCGATTCGTCGGTGATCCTGCCCCGGCAGGTGTGGGTCGCCTCCGGGCACGTCGCCGCCTTCGTCGACCCGCTGGTCGAGTGCACGGTCTGCCACCGGCGGTACCGCGCCGACCACCTGGAAGAGGAGTACGCGGAGAAGAAGGGCCGTCAGCCGGACAACGGCCTGGCCGACATCACCTGCCCGAACTGCGGCAGCCGCGGCGCCTGGACCGAGCCCAAGGAATTCAACGGCCTGCTGAAGACCTACCTCGGCCCCGTCGAGGACGAATCCGGCCTGCACTACCTGCGGCCGGAGACGGCACAGGGCATCTTCGTGAACTACAACAACGTCGCCGCGTCGTCCCGGAAGAAGCCGCCGTTCGGCATCGGGCAGATCGGCAAATCGTTCCGCAACGAGATCACCCCCGGCAACTTCATCTTCCGTACCCGCGAATTCGAGCAGATGGAAATGGAGTTCTTCGTCAAGCCCGGCACCGACGAGGAATGGCATCAGTACTGGATCGACACCAGGACGGCGTGGTACGTCGACCTCGGTATCGACCGCGAGAATCTGCGCCAGTTCGAGCATCCCAAGGAGAAGCTGTCCCATTACTCCAAGCGGACGGTGGACATCGAGTACCGTTTCAAGTTCCAGGGCAGCGAATGGGGCGAGCTCGAGGGAATCGCGAACCGCACCGATTTCGACCTGAAGACCCACTCCGAGCATTCCGGTGTCGACTTGTCCTACTTCGACCAGGAGACCGGCGAGCGTTGGACGCCGTACGTCGTCGAACCGGCGGCCGGTGTCGGCCGGCCGATGATGGCCTTCCTGCTGGAGGCCTACGCCGAGGACGAGGCGCCGAACACCAAGGGCGGCGTGGACAAGCGGACGGTGCTGCGGCTCGACCCCCGTCTCGCACCGGTCAAGGCCGCGGTGCTGCCGCTGTCCCGGCACGCCGACCTGTCGCCGATCGCCCGGGATCTGGCCGCGTCACTGCGCCGGACCTGGAACGTCGACTTCGACGACGCGGGGCAGATCGGCCGGCGGTACCGGCGGCAGGACGAGATCGGCACGCCGTTCTGCCTGACGGTGGACTTCGACACCGCCGCGGATCAGTCCGTCACGATCCGGCACCGGGATTCGATGACCCAGGAGCGGATCGCGCTGGATCAGGTTCAGGCGTACCTCGCGGCGCGGCTGGTGGGCTGCTGAGGCTCAGTTGCCCAGGTCGCCCGGGTACCTGAACTCCGGGGCGGGCACCGTCGTCCCGCGGAACCAGGCGTCCATGAACGGCGTAACGTCCCGGCCGGCCAGCGCGTTCACCATCGTCTCGAGGTCCTCGAACGTCGCGTTCTTCCCGCCGTAGGTCGACGGCCACTGCTTGAGCAGCGTCAGGAACGCGTCGTCACCGATCTCGTTCCGCAGCGCGTGCAGAGCCAGCGGCCCGCGGTCGTAGACCCGGGTGAACTCCTCGCCCGGACCCATGTCGACCAGCGGGGACCGCCAGAAGTCCGGCTGGTCGGCGACGTTCACCATCTGCTGCTTCCACAGGTTGTCGAGATCCTGGTTCTCCACGTCGGCGGCCCACAGCCAGGGTGCGTAGGACGCGAAGCACTCGTTCAGGCAGATGTCCGACCAGCGCTGCACCGTGACGTCGTCGCCGTACCACTGGTGGGCCAACTCGTGCACCACGGTTTCGAAGCTCGCGATCCGGCCACCGCCGTATGTCGGGCGGCTGGCCGTCTCGAGGGCGAAGCCGATGTCCAGCCCGGTGAAGATGCCGCCGGCCGCCTGGAACGGGTAGGGCCCGAAATAGGTCGACAGCAGGTCGACGATCCGGGCCGTGCTCTTGGCGAGACTGGTCGCGTCCGGATTCGCGTCGGCGGCGATCGCGGAGACCACTGGCGTGCCGTCGGCCAGTTCGCCTTCCACCACGGTGAAGTCGTCGATGTAGATCGTCGTCAGGTAGCTGGCCACCGGCTCGCTGAGCTCCCACCGGTAGATCTCCTCACCTGCCTCCGGCGTCGGCAGATCCGTCTGCTGGACGCCGTTGGACATCACCTTCCAGCCGCTGGGGACCGTGGCGGTGACGGCGAACGACGCGGTGTCCGCGGGGTGCTCGTTGACCGGGTACCAGGCCGACGCGCTGAACGGCTCGCCGGTCACGACCGCGCCGCCGGAGGCCGTGCGGTACCACCCGCCGTCGCTGAGTCCCGATGTGCCGCCGCTGATCAACCCGGGATTGCCGCCGTAGGTGACCGTGATCGCCAGCGGCGCCCCAGACGGAACCAGCTCCGCGGGCGTGACGACCAGTTCCGCCTCGTCCTGCTCGAAGGTGGCGGGCGCGTCGTTCACGGTGACATCGGTGACGGTGAGCGCGGGCTGCAGGTCGAGGTTGAACTGAGTGAGCCCGTCGTCCGACAGCACCGTGCCGTCGAGTTGCGCCGTGGACTGCAGGTCGTTGGTGTCCGGTTCGTAGCGCAGATCGATGTCGTACGAGTCGATCTGGTAGCCGCCGTTGCCCGAGGTCGGGTAATAGGGGTCCCCGATACCGACGTCGCCGATGGTCCCGTCCGAGCCGTCGGAGTCTGCCGCCGCGCTCGACGAACTGGGCGGCGAGGAGTTGGACGGGGAGGAACTGGGCAGCGTCGGCCGGGGCGGGCTCGGTCGCGACGGGCTCGTCCGGGGCGTCGCCGAGGTAGGAGAGGGCGGCGCTGTACTGGACAGTGCCCCGCTGGGCGGAACGGAGCCGGTGACCGCGGACCCCGCCACGGTGGACGAGCAGGCGGCGGTCAGCGCCGCGGCGAGGAGCACAGCGGCAAGCCGGCGGGAGGACGAACGGGGCATGACGGCACCGTACAAGGCGTCCCTGTCACTCCCCGGCTCATGGAGTGAGAGGCGGATGGGAGCGTCGGTCCGCCTGGCATGATCGGTTGCCGGCGGCCGACCGGCGCCGATCCACGATCCTGCGCCCGGAGGTCACGTGCGAACCCTGCCGCGCTACCTCGGTGGCGCCGTGCTGGTCACCGCGCTGATCGTCGGTGGCGTCGCCGTGCGTGTCGTGCAGACGGGTTCGGCCGACGAGCGGGCGGCGGCCGATGCGATCGTCGTGCTGGGCGCCGCCCAGTACGACGGCGAACCGTCGGCGGTGTTCAGGGCGAGGCTCGACCACGCTGCCGAGCTCTACCGGGAGGGCGTCGCCCCGCGGATCCTGACGGTCGGCGGCGGCCGGACCGGCGACCGAACGACCGAGGGCGCGGCCGGAGCCGACTACCTGGCGGCCGACGGCATCGACCGTTCCGTGCTGCTTGCTGTCGGGACCGGTGACGACACCCTGGCCAGCCTGCGGGCGACCGACGAACTGCTGGACGACAACGGCTGGCGGTCGGTCGTCGTCGTCACCGACCCATGGCATGCCGCGCGTGCCGCCGCGATGGCGACCGATCTCGGCTTGTCGGTGCAGGTGTCGCCCGTCCAGCAGGGCCCGGCGCTCGACAGCGACGTCCGGCTTCCCTATGTGCTGCGGGAAACCCTGGGCGTTCTGTACTACCGGCTCACCGGCGGCTCCTCCGGCGCGGGAACGACCGTGATGTAGCGATGACCTCTCCGCACTCAGCCACCTACGACGCGTTCGACCTGGAGCGACTCGTCGTCGAACCGGAGAAGACGGCCGGCCTGCCGGAATCCGCCGGCGCCGGCGGGCGCAGCGCCTTCTCCCGCGACCGGGCCAGGGTGCTGCATTCCGGCTCGTTCCGCCGGTTGGCCGGCAAGACCCAGGTGGTCGCTCCCGACGAGGACGCGGTGCCCCGGACCCGGCTCACCCATTCGCTGGAGGTGGCGCAGATCGCCCGCGAGATCGGTGAACAACTCGGCTGTGACGCCGATCTCGTAGATCTCGCCGGTCTGGCCCACGACATCGGGCACCCGCCGTTCGGCCACAACGGGGAGTCCGCGCTGGACGCCGTCGGCGCCCCCGCGGGGGGCTTCGAGGCCAATGCGCAGAACCTGCGGCTGCTCAGCCGGCTCGAGCCCAAGATCATCACCGACGATGGTCGGACCGCCGGGCTGAACCTCACCCGGGCATCCCTGGACGCGGTCATCAAGTACCCGTGGCAGCGACCGGTAAGGGGCGGCAAGTTCGGCGTCTACACCGACGACGCCGCGGTGTTCGAGTGGGTCAGGGCGGGCCGCCCGGCCGACCGCCGGTGCAGCCTGGAGGCCCAGGTGATGGACTGGGCCGACGACGTGGCCTACTCCGTACACGACGTCGAGGACGGTGTCAGCGCCGGCCGGATCGACCTCGGCCGGCTCACCCACCCGGACGAAAAGGTCGCGGTCGCCGTTGCGGCACAACAGTTCTCCGGCGAGTCGATCGACGATCTCGGTGCCGTGCTCGACGGTTTGCTCGCGCTACCCGTGGTCGGTGCGGCGATGGGTCACCGGCCCGGCCCGGTCGCGGACGCCGCCGTCAAACGCCTCACCAGTGAGCTGACGGGCCGGCTCGCGACGGGTGCGATCGCGGCGACCCGGGCGGCTGCCGGCCCGGGGCCGCTCCGCCGTTTCGACGCGGACCTTCGGGTGCCCGATGTGCTGCGAGCTGAGGTCGCGCTGCTCAAGGCGATCGCCCGGCGCTACGTGATGGCCGATCCCGCCCGGTTGGCGATCCAGCAGCGGGAGCAGCGGTTGCTCACCGAACTCGTCGTCAGGACGGCGGAGCTGGGATCGGCGGCGCTCGACCCGATGTTCGCCGGCTCCTACGACGCCGCGGGCGGCGACGCGGAGAAGCTGCGCATCGTGCTGGATCAGGTATCGCTGCTGACCGACGCGCAGGCAATCACCCGGCACCGCCGGCTGATGCGCTGAGCCGGCCGCAGCCGTGTCCCGATCCACCTGGAACGAAGCAATTCCGCGGTCGGGCACTGCGTTGACAAGCACTGTGGACCTTCTCGACTCGATCGTGATCGGCGCCGGCCAGGGGGGCCTGTCGGCGTCGTATCACCTGCAGCGGCTCGGCATCGAGCACGTTGTGCTGGACGCCGACGAGGCGCCGGGAGGCGCCTGGCAACACCGGTGGGACTCGCTGACCATGGCGGACGTGCACGGAGTGGCCGCGCTGCCCGACTCGCGCTCGCCTGGGGGCTCGGCCGCCCGAGCCAACGAGATCGTGCCTGAGTACTTCGGCGCCTATGAACGCCGCCATCAGCTCCCGATCATCCGGCCCGTTCGCGTCGACAGCGTCCGCGACGAGGACGGCGTCTTGGCCGTGCGGGCCGATGACAAGCAATGGCGTGCAAGGACTATGGTGAACGCGACCGGAACCTGGTCGCGGCCGTTCGTGCCGCACTACCCCGGGATGGAGTCCTTCCGCGGGGAACAACTGCACACCGCCGACTATCCGGGACCGCAGCATTTCCGGAACCGGCGGACGGTCGTGGTGGGCGGCGGCGCGTCCGCCGTCCAGTTCCTCGGGGAGCTGGCGCCGGTCACCGAAACGCTGTGGGTCACCCGTCGCGAGCCGGTCTGGCGCACCGACGACTTTACACCGGACGCCGGCCGCGCCGCCGTCGCCCTCGTCGAAGACCGGGTGCGCAAGGGTCTTCCGCCCGCGAGTGTGGTCAGCGTGACCGGTCTGGCATTACGTGAGCAGGAACGCGCGGCCGAGCAGCTCGGCGCCTACCAGCGCCGGCCGATGTTCACCTTCGTCGAACCGACCGGGGTGCGGTTCGCCGACGGCACCTTCGAACGGGCCGACGTCATCCTGTGGGCCACCGGCTTCCGGCCCGCCGTCTCACACCTCGGCGCACTGCGTTTGCGCTCGCCTCATGGCGGCATCCAACTCGACGGCACGACGGCCGTCGCCGATCCGCGGATCCAGCTCGTCGGGTACGGGCCGTCGGCGAGCACCATCGGTGCGAACCGGGCCGGCCGGGTGGCCGCTCGCGGGGTCGCCCGATGGCTGGACCGGCACGCTGTCGACAAGCTCAGCGCGGCGGTCTGACGGCGGAGCCGCAGGGCTGACCGATCCGCGGAGGTGCACAACCGGCGAGCGGCACCGGGCAGCGGACATAGACTCGCCTGCGTGGCGGGGCGGATATCGGAAGCGGACAAGGAACGGGTCCGTGACGCCAGCCGCATCGAGCAGGTGGTGGGGGAGTACGTCGCGCTGCGCAATGCGGGCGGCGGCAACCTGAAGGGCCTGTGCCCGTTCCACGACGAGAAGACCCCCTCCTTCCAGGTCACCCCGGCGCGGGGCTACTACCACTGCTTCGGCTGTGGGCAGGGCGGCGACGTCTTCCGGTTCCTGCAGGAGATCGAGCAGCTGACGTTCGTGGAAGCCGTGCAGAGGCTGGCCGAACGGTTCAACATCCCGCTGACCATGACCGAAGGCGGCACCTCCACCCGCGCCGAACGCGGGACCCGCCCGCGCCTGCTCGCCGCGAACAAGGCGGCCGCCGAGTTCTACGCCGCGCAGCTCACGGCGCCCGAGGCGGAGACGGCCAGGAACTTCCTGGCGGAACGGGGATTCGACCTGGCGGCCGCCGCGCATTTCGGCTGCGGCTACGCCCCCGAGGGGTGGGACAAGCTGGTCAAGGCGCTGACCTCGGCCGGGTTCTCGCTGGAGGAGCTGTACCGGGCAGGACTGGCCAAGCAGGGCCAACGCGGGCCGATCGACCAGTTCCACCGCAGGCTGCTGTGGGCGATCCGGGACAGCTCCGGCGACGTCGTCGGCTTCGGCGCGCGGCGGCTGTTCGACGACGATCGGCTCGAGGCGAAGTACGTCAACACAGCGGAAACCATGCTGTACAAGAAGTCTCAGGTGTTGTTCGGTCTGGACCTGGCCAAGCGTGACATCGTCCGGCAACGCCGCGTGGTGGTGGTCGAGGGCTACACGGACGTGATGGCGATGCACTCGGCCGGCGTGACCACCGCGGTGGCGTCCTGCGGCACGGCTTTCGGCGACGAGCACATCAGCGTGCTGCGGCGGTATCTGCTGGATTCCGACGTGATCAGGGGCGAGGTGGTCTACACCTTCGACGGTGACTCCGCCGGGCAGAAGGCAGCGCTCAAGGCGTTCGACTCCGACCAGCGTTTCGCCGCCAACACCTTCATCGCGGTGGCCCCGGCCGGGATGGACCCGTGTGAGCTGCGACAGTCCAAGGGAGACGAGGCGGTCCGGGCGCTGGTCGAGAACCGCACCCCGCTCTTCGCCTTCGCGATCCAGACCACCCTCGATCATTACAACCTCGACACCGCCGAGGGGCGAGTCGCCGCCACCAACGCCGCCGTCCCGCTGGTGGCCGGCATCAAGGAGCAGACGCTGCGTGACGAGTACGTCCGGCGGCTCGCCGGGCTGCTGGGTTCGGAGCTGACGCCCATCCAGCAGCGGATCCGGGAGTTCGACGCGACCGCGGCGCGGACGGCGCGACAGGCCGACCGCCGGCCGCCGGCTCCCGATCCGCGAGAGCGCAAGGCCCGCAACGGTTCGCCAGCGCAGGACCTACCGCCGGAGCCACCGGAGACCGACCTCGAACCCCCGCACGACCTCGACCACGAAGGCGCCGGCACCCCGCCGGTCCTCCTCGAACGTCCGAATCCTTCCGACCGGTCGTTCCTGGTCGAACGCCAAGCGCTCCAGTTGGCTTTGCAGCGACCGGATCTCGTGGTCGACGGGTACCCGCATGTGCGGGTCGAGGCCTATACGAACCCGGCCTACGCGGCGGTCCACGAGGCGATCACCGCGGCCGGAGGACCGCCGGGCGACGGATCGACCGCGGCCTGGGTCGACGCGGTCGCCGAACGGCTCCCTGCCGGCGTTCTGCGGTCATTGGTGACCGAACTCGCCGTGCAGGCGCCGCCGGTATCGCCCCTGCAGGTGAATGCCCGCTACGCAGGTGCCATCGTCGCCGGGATGGCCTTGCGGGTGGCGATCGCCGACGAGCGGGACCTGCGATCTGCGCTGCAGAGGGCAGAAGCCGCCGGTGACCGGGATCGGGCCGGTGAGCTGCAGGCGGACTTGCTCGCCGTCGCGAACTACCGGCGCGCGTTGGCCGACCGGGCGCGGGGGGATTCCGTATGAGGTGGCGGCCCTGGCAGCGCCGAACCCTTCCCGGCGCCCTCACCGAAGCCCTGGACAAAGACGAGCAGGTGCTCGTTCTCGCCGATCTGGAGGGTGCGGGCGTGCTGGCCGCCAGCCGGTTCGGGCTGTGGCTGGTCGAGAACGACAAACCGACCCGGCTGGGGTGGGAGCTGGTCGCCAAGGCCTCGTTGGCCGGGTCCACGCTGTTGATCACGCCGACCCATGTTGTGGACGAACTACCCGACGGCACCCAGGTGCTCGTCGACGACCCGGTCCGGCGGTACCAGCTCGCGGGTCGCACCGGCCTCACCGACGTCGTTCACACCAGGGTGCGGCGATCGGTGGCGGCCAGTACGCACCTCCAGCACCCCGGCGCCGCAGGGTGGGTGGTGCTTCGGCGGATGCCCGGCCGGGACGGCCTGGTCAGGCAGGTCCGGCTCGACCCGGGCGCCGACGTCTGGGCGGCAGGCTTCCCGGAGGCGGTGGACGCGGTCGCGGCCGAGCTGGAGTCCAGCGGCCCGGAATGATCGGGGCTTGAATTGCCCGAGGACCGAGAACGATCACCGGGCTAAGCTTTTGCACGTGACAGATGCCTCCGACGCGCCGTTCGATCCCGGAAAGCTCCGCGCCTCCGACGCCGATCGCGAGGCGGTGGCGAAGGTGCTGCAGACGGCGATGGCGGAAGGCCGGCTGAGCGTCGCCGAACTGCAGGAGCGGCTGGACACCGTGTATGCGTCGAAGACACTCAGCGAGCTGGAGCCGATCACCTGGGATCTACCCGGCCATGCTGCGCTGGTTCCGCGGGTGCCAACGGTGCCGCAGACCCGGCCGAACCTGAACAAGTCCACACCCTCGTCCGCCGTGTCAATCCCGATCGGTGGCGTTCCCACCTCGACGGTCGCGGTCGGGATCATGTCGGGAGCAACCCGCAACGGGCCGTGGGTGGTGCCCGCTCAGTTCACCGCGCTGGCCCTGATGGGCGGGGTCGACATCGATCTCACAAAAGCAACTTTCGCCGAGCAGGTGGTCACCATCACGGCTGTCGCGGTGATGGGCGGCATCGACATCGTCGTACCCGAGGGTGTCACCGTGCAGGTGAACGGCGTCGGCTTCATGGGGGCGTTCGAGGACAACGCGAACCAACGCGGACCCGCTGACGGGCCGGTGGTGCGGATCAACGGGCTCGCGCTGATGGGTGGGGTGGACGTCCACCGTCCGAAGAAGAGCCGCGGGCAGCTGGAGGACTAGGTCGGCTCTGCGCCAGCGGTCAGTACCCGCCGTCCTTCGAGAAAACACGGGACACCTTGGCCTGGACAAAACCGGCCGCACCCTGCACCGCAGGGTGATCCGCGACGCTGGAGCTCCACCGCTGGATCTGCTCGTAGCGCTCACGGCCAGCTCTGGAGCCCAGCACGTAGCCGATGGCGATCCCGACGACCAGGCGAATCATCCCTGGAACCTCCTTCGTGACGGCCGGCGACCCGGACTCGTCGGGTCAGTCTTCCCTATCCCGTACCGGTTCCGACGCGCGGCTGCCCGCTTCCTGCCCGAGTCGGCCGTTCGGTCCCTATCGCGTCGTCGCAGGGCGACGGCCGGTTCGGATCACGGCTTGTTCTGGGCTATTCTGGTCCAGCGTCACCGCTAGCCGGCGGCGCCGGTCCTCCGTAGCTCAATTGGCAGAGCATCCGACTGTTAATCGGACGGTTACTGGTTCGAGTCCAGTCGGGGGAGCAAAGGCCCAGGTCAGAAGCCCAGAACACCATCAATGGGCCCTGGTTCGCTTCAAACGGCACAGAAAAGGCACTCAAAAAGCTCATCCGTACGTACTCCTGGCGTCAGCCGCTGGAGGTTGCGGTGCCGCCAGGGGCGCCGGAGGGTGGAGTTCCGCCACCGCCTGCGGCGCCTATTCCGCCCGTTGTTGCCTGCTGGGTGACGCTGTTGGCGTAGTCGTTGGTGGGGTCGCGGTAGATGGTGTGCACGTGGCCCCAACCGGACGTGTTGACCCCTTCGACGTCGGCTCCGCAGGCCGCGAACATAGGCGGCGGCGAGTTTGCCGGTGAGCAAGGGGTCCTCGGAATAGGCATCGAAGAGTCGGCCGCCGAGCAGTGAGCGGTGCAGGTTGTTCGTCGGCCCGAGGACCACGTGAACGCCTTGCGCCATGGCGTCTTCGGCGAGCAGGGTGCCGACCTCGTAGGCCGTGTCCTCGCTCCACGCGGAGGCGAGCAGGGTGGCGTTGGGAAACAGCGCGACGGTGCGTCCGCCGCTGAACTTCAGGCCGCGGCCCCCGGTTGGACCGTCGGACAGGGCGACGGTGCGCAGACCGATCGACGGTTCAGCGCCGAGGGTGAAGACGTCACCCCACCGGTGAGTAACCGAACCTTCGCGGGAAGGTCGAGAGTCTCGATCAGATGGTCGTAGTCGGTCGAGGATTGTTGATCGGGATGGGTGATTCGGGTTGAGGTCACGGGGTTCCTTCGCTGGTGGACGGCCGCCCGAGTAATGCGGGGGGCGTGATGTGTTCTGGGGGGATTTGAGAACATCGGGGGACGGGCCACGAAGGCCCGTCCCCAGCTGCTCAGGAGTTGGCCAGAACCGTGACCGGCGCTGTTCCAGGGTGGCGGTGACCTTGCGGACGTCCCGCGGGTACACGAAGTACAGGGTGGTGAGCAGGGCGGCGTTGACCAACATGAGGACGACCAGCACCCACAGGAACACGGTCTGGATGCCAAGTGAGGCCGCGAGCTGACCGGCGCCGAGGGAGAACGCGGCCCGGCCGATGGCGCGGACAGGACCTGCGCGACCGACCCTGGGACGAGCGGCAGACCGCGCTCGAGGAACTGGGCACCGGGTGGGTGCCGCCGTTGCAGCTGACCCCGGTCACCGACGACGTCGAGCTGGCCCGGCACTGGATGCAGCTGTACCGGCCGGCCGGCGTGGAGGGGATCGTCGCCAAGGCTGCCAACGGCCGGTACATCCCCGGTGAACGAGCCTGGGTCAAGGTTAAGCAGCGCAACACCTTTGATGTCGTCGCGGGTGCCGTCATCGGGCCCATCGAGCACCCGACCGCCGTCGTCGCCGGCCTCTACATCGACGGTGAGCTGACCATCGTCGGCCGCGCCGGGCAGCTCGCCGACCGCCACGCCCGCCTCCTCGCCGAGCGGCTCACTCCGGCGTCACCGGATCACCCGTGGCCGGATCGGATGCTGGCCAACCGGTTCAGCCAAGGCAGCGAACCGAGATCGGCGGCGTGATTCTGATGGGGTCGCCGCGTCAGTGAAATCGGAGTGAGCGCGGCTGACAAGTCCCTGGCATGACCTTGGCTCCGGACGTCATGCGATTGCGCCTCGAGCGGCCCGGAGACCGGGCGGCAGTGACACAGGCGCATAAAGCAGCGGTCGGTGACCAAGGCACTGTTGTTGACCTCTTGAACGACCCGCGTTCGGTGGATTCAGTGTCATTGATTCACATTCAATTGGCGCCCGTCAGCTTGCGCGGAGGGTCGAGGCTCTCTGTTTGAGCTCAATGGGGATGGTCGTCGGGTTCTGATGCTCTTGTTTCTTCAATGCCAAGCCCAGCAACAGCGCTGCTTCGGCGCCCATTTGGCGCGGGTTGAGGTTTAGTGCGGTGATTGGTGGGGCGGAGGACTGCATGACGGTGCTATCGACCCCGGCGCCAATTAGTAAGTCCGCTGGCGTTCGGAGGCCGCGCTCCATTGCTGCCTGCAGCGCACCGACTGCTCCGCCGTCGGGCAGGACCACCACAGCGTCGACTGCCGATTGATCAAGGACCCGATGTGTTGCCTCCCGGACCATGTCGACGGTGCTGATGAACGGAACGGTGATAAGCAGCTCGGCGGCACCAGCTGTTCGGCAGAAATCCTGATACTCCGACCGCACAGTCGCTGACCAGCTGCTGTTCGCCGGTGGGGCGATCAGGGCGATCAGGCCTGCGCCCTGGGCAACAAGGTGATTTAGCAGAGCCTTCACGCCGGGCCGGTGGTCCCCGACGACGGAGCCCGCGTGTACCGCTCCGGACGGGTCGTCCTCGCAGGTGACAATAGTGGTGCCGGCGTCGACCAGCGCGGCAATTGTGGGGTCGTCCAGGACGGGGTCCACCACGATCATGCCGTCCACCGGCATCTGGGACATCGCCTTCGGTGACGATCGTGCAGGTACCAGAGTGAGCGAAAAACCCTGGGCCATAGCCGCTTCCGCGGCCCCGAAAGCCAACTGCATGTAGTACTCCAACGTCAGCACCTGGTCCGGGAGGCACAACCCCATCGTCCCTGTGCGTGACGTGCGCAGGTGCCGGGCGCTCGGGCTGGGGGAGTAGCCGAGGGCGGCGGCCGCCGCGGCCACCCGCTGCCGTGTCTGTGCACCCAGTCTCCCGCTGCCCGAGAGTGCTGCGGAAACCGTCGTGACGGACACCCCGGCCTCTCGGGCAACGTCTCGGATGGTGACGCGTCGACCGGAGCCGTGTTCGCCCGTCCGGTTCTCGGACATGAGCCTCCCCGGGAGCGTTGACGGTAAGCGAAGAACTTGAAGAAACGTTACCGCAACCTCTTGACAGGCCTCTGTCGCGGCCGCCATAGTCGTCTAAACCGAATCACATTCGGTTCCTGATCTTGGTCCAGCGAACCCAGCCCTCCAGCCGTAGAAGGCGAGAACAACAATGTCCACTGCTCCTGCTTCCGGCCCGCCGGCACAGGCCGCGCCCGAGAAGCTCAAAGCCGACGCGTTGGGTGCGAGCAACATCGCGTTCCTGGTGATTGCGGCAGCGGCCCCGCTCACGGTGATGGCCGGGGTGGCTCCGTTGGCCATCCTGATCGGCGGGATCGGGGCCCCGGTTGGCTATCTCGCAGCCGGGATCGTGCTTGTCATCTTCGCGGTCGGTTTCATGGCAATGACCAAGCACACCGGGGGCGCGGGTGCGTTCTACTCGTACATCACCCTGGGTTTGGGCCGCCGCCTGGGCATGGCGTCCGGGATCCTGGCTGTTGTCTCGTACAACGCTCTGCAGATCGGGGTGTACGGGTTGCTCGGACAGCAGACCCACGACGCGGTCGAGCGCCTTACCGGGGTTGACCTGCCCTGGTGGCTGTTCGTCCTGCTGGCCATCGGGATCGTGTGGTTCGTTGGCCGTCGTGGAATCGATGTCGGGGCGAAGGTGCTGGGCGTGCTGTTGATCGCCGAAACCGCCATCCTTGCGCTCCTGGTGCTCGCTGTCATCTTCCAGGGCGGTGCCGACGGCCTCAGCGGGTCGAGCTTTACACCGTCAGCCGTGTTCTCACCCGGCATGTTCGGTGTGCTGGCCTTCTGTTTCGCAGCGTTCATGGGCTTCGAGTCCACTGCGTTGTATCGGCCGGAGGCCCGGAACCCGGAACGGACGATTCCACGGGCGACCTACGCCGCGGTGATCTTCATGGGCCTGTTCTACTGCCTGGTGGTGTGGGCGATCATTCAGGCGTTCGGCGACCAGGGTGTCATCGCCGCGGCCGCCGCCGACCCTGCATCACTGTTCTTCGTCGCGATGGAGCAGTACGTCGGTACCTGGGCCAGTGATGCCATGTACATCCTGATCATCACGAGCGTCCTGGCCTCGCAGATCGCTTTTCACAACGCGATCAACCGGTACACCTTCACCCTGGCCCGCGACGGACTGCTGCCGGCGCGGCTGGCGCATACTCACCCGCAATTCGGATCACCGGCCGCCGCCGGCATGGCGCAGAGCATCCTCGCCCTGGTCGTCGTCGCACTGTTCGCTGTCTTCGGGGCGGACCCCTATGCAGATCTGCTTCTCAAGGTGAACACCCCCGGGGTGGTCGGAATCATTTTGCTGCAGGCGGTCACGTCCGCGGCCGTGGTCGCCTATTTCGTCCGCCGCTGGCACACCATCAACGCGAGGTTCGCGACCGCTTGCGCAGGGGTCGCCACTGTGCTGCTCGCAGTGGCGGTGTCACTGCTGGTCTGGCACATCGATCTGCTGACCGCTGCCGACCAGACAACGAACATCCTGCTGGTGGGGATCGTGCCCGTGACCCTGGTGGTCGGCTGGATTGCTGCCAGCATCCTCAAGGTCCGCAATCCCGTTGTCTTCGCCGGGATCGGCGGAATCCACACCGAGGACGGGCACATTCCGCCACCGGAACCGGTTGACCCCGGCCACAGCGACCCGGCCGCTCCGATCGCGCAGGGCACACGGTCATGAGTGGCGCAGACCTCATCGTTATGGCCGACCGAATTCACACCATGGACAGGGCCAGGCCGTCCGCCCAGGCCGTGGCTATCAGCAACGGGATCATCAGCGGGATCGGCGACCGGTCGGACGCCGATGATTGGCGGGGTAGCGGAACCGATGTCGTTGATCTCGACGCGGCCACCGTCACCCCGGGTCTGGTGGACGGGCACATCCATCCGGTGATGGGCCTAGGTCTGACGCAGGGTGTCGACCTCAGCGGCGTCGGCTCACTGCCGGAACTCGTTGCGGCGCTGCGTGCATCCGCCGGCAGCGGGCCAGGTGAATGGGTGCTGGGCTGGGGCTTGGACCCGAATGCGTTCGGCGGTGCAGCGATCAGCAACAGGCCACTGGTTGAGGCCGTTGGCGATCGACCGGTCCTTGTCGTGCTCTTCGATGCGCACTCGGCCATTGCCAGCCCGGCCGCCTTGAAGCTGTCCGGGATCACCGGCCCCCGGTCCTTCGACGGCGGAGCCGGAGTGGTCTGCGACGAGTACGGTCGCCCCACGGGTCACCTGCTGGAGCTACCTGCCTATGAACTGGTCCGGGAACAGGTTCCGGCCCAACCAGCGGAGGAACGCACCAGTCGCCTGCACACGTTGCTGAACCAGATGGCCGCCACTGGCCTGACCGCCGGCAACGTCATGGATTTCGAGGGTGACGCCCGGCACTTGATCGGCACCCTCGCGGCGGAAGTAGAGCTGCCGCTGCGATTACGGTTCGCTCCGTTCTGCATGCCGGGGGCCACACGCGAAAGTCTCGATCACATCGTCGATCTCCAGCGCGCGGCTGGACGCCGATGGCAGGTGGACGGTGTGAAGTTCATGATCGACGGAACCATCGATGGCGGCACCGCCTGGCTTGACGAGCCTGACTCGCGCGGCGAATCAACGGCACCGTACTGGCCAGAACCGGCCGCCTATCGTGAAGCCGTTCGCTACCTCGCGGCCAACGGTGTCCCCACTGTCACCCATGCGATCGGCGACGCCGGCGTCAGGTACGTCCTGGACACACTTCTCCACATCCGCTCCGCTGCAACGACCGTGCCGCACCGCATCGAGCACATCGAAACCATCCCCGCGGACCTACTCGGCCGGTTCCCGACGCAGAACGTCACGGCCAGCATGCAACCCACCCACTGCACCCTCTACACCAAGGCCGACCACACCGACAACTGGTCCGAGCGCCTGGGCAAGACCCGGGCGGACCGCGCTTTCCGCACCCGGGACCTCCGGCAGGTGGGCGCCCGACTGGCGCTCGGGTCGGACTGGCCGATTGCGCCCTTCGACGCCCGTGGAGTCATCGCCGACGCGCAACTGCGCCGCCCACACGGTCAGCACGACATTGAACCGGTCCTCGCCGACCAAGGTCTCACCGCGTTGATGGCCCTCGAGGGTTACACCACCCACGCCGCCGCCGCCGCAGGCCTGTCCGACGTCACCGGTCGCATCAGCGAAGGATTCAGAGCGGACCTGAGCGCATTCGGGCTGGACCCGTTGACCGCGCCCCCCGACGAGTTCGCCGAATCACCGGTCCGGCTGACAGTTGTTGACGGAATCATTGTGCACCAAGCCTGAAACTCGGCCCGATAGCCGATGATGACCTAAAGACCAGTCAAGGAGAGAGTCTGTGCCGCGCCCGCATCAAGCCATCCTGTCCCGCGAGTTGATCTTTCAGACTGCGTTGGAGATGACGGACCGGGTTGGCCGGTTCACCGTGCCCGAACTCGCCCAACGGCTCGGGGTCAGCGTCTCCTCCCTTTACCACCACGTGCGGGGCAGGGCCGACATCGTCGAAGGTATACGCGGGCTGATGACCCCTCAACTCACCTCGCTGAACTCAGACACACCCTGGGAGAACGCCATCACCGAATGGGCCCGCGCGTACCGGGACTCCTTCGCCGCGCATCCCGCCGCCATCCCCGCCCTCGTCGCGCAGACCGTCAGCGCCCCAAACACCCTCGAACAATACGACCTAGTCGCGGGGATCCTGGAAAAGGCCGGTTTCGCAGCCGATGCCATCATCATGGCCATTACGATGCTCGACACCCTGTCCTTGGGGGCGGCACTTGACCTAGCCGCCCCGTCTGTCATCTGGGAACCACGAACCGACCAGTCAGCCCTTTCCCGGGCGCTGGCCCAGGCGACCCCCACCGTCGACCGGACCCGCCATGCCTTCGAAGTGCAGCTTGCCCTCATCGTCCGCGAGCTGGCCCGGCACCTGTGCAACGAACGCGCGCACCGCGCAGCCCCCCACGAAATCCGGGAAACACTGCCACTCAATGGCTCCAATCCCACCCCGTCAGCCACGACATAACCCCGCATCGACGAACCGCACACGAGACCGGTTCGTCAGGTCGAACATTTGGCACGTCCACGGGAGCGGGGGCGGCGCAGGCGGTATACCTGCGTTGGTGCGGGTCGGCATCATCCCGGACCTTGCGCCATCCTCGAAACGTGTGAACGCGGATCTCGCGCCGAGTGCGTTGCAGGACGAGTTGTTCTACGGGCTTGATCGCTCCGGGTATCACACCGGCCGGCCGTCGTAAGCATCAAGGTTATTGGCCGAAGAGGAACTCGTGAACAAAGCTGACGCCAAGGTCGCGACCTAGTCATCTCCTGTCACAGGCGGGTGGTGATCCCCCTGAAGGGACACCCGGAGCTGCGGCAACGGATGCAGCGGCCTGGTACCGCTGCCGGACGGTGACCCGGGCATACCGGTCCGCCCTCAGGGGGGAAACGTAAGCCAGGTCGGGACACCGCCCGAGTATTCGACAGGTCATCAATACGAGACTGCGCCAACATTCCGACTCGAGTTGCATCCGGATGACATACCCACACTTTCTGAACACGCTCAGAAGGGCGGATAGGCGGCATCTTGGGCCTGGCCGCCGATCAGCGGCCGGTTGTTTCGACCCATGACACCTGAGAACTGCCCACCACACTGGTGAGCGGGCTTTTCGACATCAGCATCTCCACCGCGACGAACTGGGCCGGCGGGCCGGCCGAGACTGGAACGCCACTTCGTCGGCACGCACGGCGAGCGTTCAGCAACCCGCGCATCAGCCGTGAACGGATTGCGACGCGCCGTCAGGGACATGTCCACATGGCCCCGCTCGTAGCTGACTGAAAGCGGATGACGCCCGGAGATCGGCGGATCTAGCGACGGCGGATTTCGTCGCTGATGGCGGTTCCGAGTTGTGCGGTGGTTGCGGTGCCTCCCATGTCCAGGGTCAGCATGCTGCGGCCGCGGGCGAGGATGGTTTCGATCGAGCGGAGGACGGCAGCACCGGCTTCGTGTTCGCCGAGGTGTTCGAGCATCATTGAGGCGCACCAGATCTGGCCAATCGGATTGGCGATGCCTTCGCCGGCGATGTCGGGTGCGGATCCGTGGACGGGTTCGAACAAGCTTGGGAAGGCCCGTTCGGGGTTGATGTTCGCGCTCGGGGCGATGCCGATGGTGCCGGTGCATGCGGGTCCGAGGTCGGACAGGATGTCGCCGAACAGGTTGCTGGCGACGACGACGTCGAACCAATCGGGGTGCAGCACGAAGTTCGCCGTGAGGATGTCGATGTGGTACTTGTCCACGCTGACGTCCGGATAGCCGGCGGCCATGGCCTGCACCCGTTCGTCCCAGTAGGGCATGGTGATGGAGATCCCGTTGCTCTTGGTCGCCGAGGTGAGGTGCTTCTTCGGACGCGACCGGGCGAGTTCGAAGGCGTATGTGAGGATGCGGTCGACACCGGTGCGGGTCATCACCGTTTCCTGCATGACGGTTTCCCGGTCGGTGCCTTCGAAGATCTTGCCGCCGATGCTGGAGTATTCGCCTTCGGTGTTTTCCCGGACGACATAGAAGTCGACGTCACCGGGGACCCGGCCGGCGAGCGGGCTGGTCACCCCTGGCAGGAGTTTCGCCGGACGCAGGGAGACGTACTGGTCGAAGCCGCGGCGGAACTGCAGCAGGCTGCCCCACAGCGACACGTGGTCGGGGACGACCTCGGGCCAGCCGACGGCGCCGAAGAAGATCGCGTCGAACGAGCGCAGCGTGTCGAACCAGTCCGCCGGCAGCATCGTCCCGTGCTCGAGGTAGTAGTCGGCGCTGGCGAAGTCGAAGTCGACGATGTCTAGGTGGAAACCGAAGGTGTTGGCGGCGGCGCGGAGCGCTGTGACGCCCTCCGGGACCACCTCCTTGCCGATGCCGTCGCCGGGAATTGCGGCGATGCGGTAGGTGCGGGTCATGGTGAGGTCCTTTGGCAGAGCAGCGGTATGGGTCGGTCACGAGTGTCGTCGGTCGGTGGAGCGGGGCGTCGGGCCGTAGGTCAGCCGGTTGCGGGGGCGTCGATGAAGGTTTGCCGCAGTTCCCCGATTCCTGCGATGTGACTGACGAGTTCCTCCCCGGCTTGAAGGAACCGCGGCGGGTTGCGGGTTTGCCCCACCCCGGTTGGGGTCCCGCAGAAGATGATGTCGCCGGGCAGCAGGGGAGTCACCCTGGACAGGCCGGCGATCAACGCAGGGACGCTGAACAGGTAGTTCCTGGTGGTGCCGTGTTGCACGGTTTCCCCGTCGATCGCGCAGTGCAGTTCGATGTCGTCGGGGTCGGTGAACTCGTCGAGGGTGACCAGCCATGGGCCGAGCGGGGCGAACCCGGGGTAGGACTTGCCGAGGCTGAATTGCGGTGAAGGCCCGGCGAGTTGGGTGATGCGTTCCGAAAGGTCCTGCCCGGCGGTAAGTCCCGCGACATGGGACCAGGCATCGGTGGCGGCTACGTTGTCGGCCCGTCGTCCGATCACCGCGACCAGTTCGACCTCCCAGTCGACCTTCCCGCCTGCGGGTATCACCACCGTGGTCACCGGCCCGGACAACGCCGTCCGGTATTTGGTGAACGTCGGCGGGAACGTCTGCGGCACTGGGAATGCCGGATCCGCGGCGTCGGGGTGGTAGTTGGCGGCGACCGCGAACACCTGGGCGGGTCTGGGGGTGGGCGGTCCGAGATCGGCCACGTCGTAGTCGACGGTGTTGTCACGGAAGGCGGCCCTGTCGACGCCGGCCGCCCAATCGAGGAACCGATCCCAGACCGGGTAGATCTGCTGCGGATCTGCGCCGAAGCGCCCGCCGGAGGCCTTCTCGACATCCACCGCGCCCGCGTCGGTGAACATGGTCAACCGCCCGAACAGGTTGCCGATACGCACCGTGCACCCTCTTTGTTGTCGACTTCGGTGGGCTCGGGCCGTCAGATGAGGCCGAGGTGGCTGACGGTGTCCCGCTCGTCGATGAGTTCGGCGACGGAGGCGTCGATCCGGCCCCGGGAGAAGTCGTCGATGGGGAGTTCCTGGACGATCCGGAAGGTGCCGTCGGTTGCGGTCACCGGGAAGCCGCAGAGCAGTCCTTCGGGTACCCCGTAGGAGCCGTCGGACACCACGGCCGCGCTGACCCAGTCACCGTTCGGGGTCCCGAACACCCAGGACCGCAGGTGGTCGATCGCGGCGTTCGCCGCGGACGCGGCGGAGGACAGGCCACGGGCGTCGATGATCGCCGCGCCGCGCTGGGCGACGGTGGGAATGAAGGTGTCCCACAGCCATCCGGGACCGACCTGATCGGCGACCGGCCGGCCGCCGACCTGCGCGTTGAACAGGTCCGGGTACTGGGTGGCGGAGTGGTTGCCCCAGATCGTCATGCGGTGGACGTCGGTGACCGGCACGTCCAGCTTCTTGGCGACCTGGGTGAGGGCCCGGTTGTGGTCCAGCCGCAGCATCGCGGTGAACCGGTCGGCGGGGACGTCGGGTGCGTGGGCCCGGGCGATCAGTGCGTTGGTGTTCGCGGGGTTGCCCAGCACCAGGACCCGGACATCGTCGGCGGCGACGGCGTTGATGGCGGCGCCCTGCGGGCCGAAGATCCCGCCGTTGGCCTGGAGCAGGTCGGCCCGCTCCATTCCCGGGCCTCTGGGTCGGGCGCCGACGAGCAACCCGACGGAGGTGCCGTCGAAGGCCTGCTTCGGGTCGTCGGTGATGTCGACTCCGGCGAGCAGCGGGAACGCGCAGTCGTCCAGTTCCATCGCGGTACCCTCGGCGGCCCTGAGCGCCGGGGGGACCTCCAGCAGCCGAAGCCGGACCGGGGTGTCCGGTCCGAGCAGGGCGCCGGCGGCGATGCGGAACAGCAGGGCGTAGCCGATCTGCCCGGCGGCACCTGTCACGGTCACCGTCACCGGTGGCTTGCTCATCACGTTCTCCTCGTTGGGATGTGTTGCGTGTCAGTGGGTTCGGATCAGTTCTGGTCGGCGGCGATCAGCGGGTATTCCGGTCGCCACATCGCGCCGTGTACCTGTTGAACCAGGTCGGTGAGTTCCACCCGGGCGAGGCCTTCATCGGCGGCGGTGGCGGCGACTTTGGCGGCGACTGCGGCGGACACCGCCCGCAGGTCGGTCATGGGTGGGAGCAGTGGATCGCCGGGGGTGCCGGCGTCGGAAAGGTCGGCCACCGCCTGCGCGGCGGCGGCGATCATCCGGTCGCTGATCCGGGCTGCCTTGGCCACGGCGACTCCGAGGCCGAGGCCGGGGAAGACGAGAGCGTTGTTGGATTGGGCGATCTGGAATCTTCTGCCGTTGTGGGTGACCGGCGCGAAGGGGCTGCCGGTGGCGGTGAGGACCTTCCCGTCGGTCCAGGTGATCAGGTCGGCCGGTACCGCTTCGGCCCTCGAGGTGGGGTTCGACAGGGGCATGATGATCGGCCGGTCGGTGTGCGCGGCCATGTCCTTGACGATGGCCTCGGTGAACGCGCCGGTCTGCGTGGAGGTGCCGATCAGGATCGTCGGGTGCACGTGCGCGACAACCTGCGCGAGCCCGGGTGTCCCGGCGGGCGCCCAGCTACTGATCTCCTCCCTGGTCCGGGCGTACGGCTGCTGGAAGTCCAGCAGGGAGCCGGACTCCGCGAGCAGCAGGCCTTCCTTGTTCAGCGGGCAGAACCGGCGGGTCGCTTCCTGTGGGGTGAGTCCTTCCCGGATCATCTGATCGCGCAGCATGTCCGCGATGCCCAGGCCTGCGGTGCCGGCGCCGTGGATCACGATCCGCTGATCCCGCAGTCGGGTGCCGGCGGCGCGGACCGCGGAGAACACGGCAGCGAGGACAACCGCTGCGGTGCCCTGCATATCGTCGTTGAACGTGCAGACCTGGTCGGCGTACTTGTTCAAGATGCGGCGGGCGTTGGTGGCGCCGAAGTCCTCCCAGTGCAGCAGGGCACTGGGGAACAGCTTCTGGACGGCCGTGACGAACGCATCGATCAGGTCGTCGTACCGCTGGTCCCGGACCCGCGCGTGCCGGGCACCGAGGTACAGATCGTCGTTGAGCAGGGTGAGGTTGTCGGTGCCCATGTCCAGCACCACCGGGAGTACCCGGCGGGGGTGAATCCCGGCGGCCGCGGTGTACAGCGACAGTTTGCCGATGGATATCTCGATCCCGCCGACACCCTGATCCCCGATACCCAGCACACCCTCGGAGTCGGTGGCGACCAGCAGGTCAAGGTCGTCCGGGCCGAGACCGGTGTTCCGCAATGCTGTTTCGACGGCCTCCGGGTAATCCACCGACAGATAGACCCCGCGGGGGCGGCGGTATTCGTGGCTGAACCGTTCGATGGCCTGCCCCACGGTCGGGGTGTAGACGACGGGCATCATCTCGGAGATGTGCTCGGTCAGCAGTCGGTAGAACAACACTTCGTTGCGGTCCCGCAGATTGGCCAGGTACACCCACTTCCGCAGATCGCCGGACTGCTCGCGGTACTGCGCGTACACCCGGCGGAGTTGTCCCTCCAGGGTGGTCACCCCGGTCGGCAGCAGGCCAGTCAGCCCCAGTGCTTCCCGCTGCTCGAGGGTGAACGCGGTGCCCCGGTTGATCGTGGGCGACGCCAGCACGGCGCTGCCGCGGGCGTGGATGGTGGCGACCACCCCCTGCGGGCTGCTGCGCAGTTCGTACGGTGCTTGCGTCATCACGGTTCCTTGTCTGAGTGGTTGTGAAAGGGGACCGCCCCAGCACCGGAGTGCGGTGCCGGGGCGGTCGCCGGTGCTCCGTTTCGCACGTCGGGGCGTCCGGGTGCGGGGGGCGGTGTTCCGGGGCCGGGGCGTCCGGGCCGGAAAGGGGTTACTGCGCGGGTGATGTCGCGTTGCTGTTGGTGTGGCTGTTGGTGTGGGTGTCGGCGTCGACGGTGTGGTGGTGCACGTCGATGTCCTCGATTTCCAGTTCTGCTTCCGAGGTGAGCAGGTGCGGGTTGTGCTTGGCGTCGTAGAGCACCTGCTTGGCGCGGTCGTGGTCGAAGTCGCCTTCCCATTTGGCGACGACGATGGTGGCGATGGCGTTGCCGAGCACGTTAATGAACACCCGGCCCTCGTTGAGGATGCGGTCGACTCCGACGATCAGGGCGAGCGCGGCGACCGGGACGGTGCCGATCGCGGCCAGGCTGCTGGCCAGGACGACGAACGCGCCGCCGGCGATTCCTGCGGTGCCTTTGCTGGTGAGCATCATGATGCCGACCAACAACAGCTGCTCCTGCCAGGACAGGTCGATCCCGGTTGCTTGGGCGAGGAAGAGGGTGGCCATGGTCAGGTAGATCGCGGAGCCGTCGAGGTTGAAGGAGAAGCCGGCGGGGATGGTGATGCCGACGACGGGTTTGCTGGCGCCAAGGTTTTCCAGTTTCCGCATCAGTTGCGGGAGCACGGTCTCGCTGGACACGGTGGCGAGCACGATGATGAGTTCGGTTTTGAGGTATCGGATGAGTCCGAACAGGCTGAGGTTGCAGGCCCGCATGACCGGCCAGAGCACGATGAAGACGTAGGCCACGCAGGTGCCGGTGAAGACCAGGACCAGCATGCCCAGGTTGGCCAGGCTGGACGCGCCGTAGGTGGCGGTGACGGCGGCGAGCGCCCCGAGTGTGCCGTAGGGGGCGAGCTTCATGATCCAACCGACGATGCGGAAGATGATCCCCTGCAGGGCGGTGATGAAATCCGTGACCGGTTTCCCCTTGGGACCGGCCATGTTCAGCGCGAAGCCGAAGACGATCGAGACCAGCAGGGCCGGCAGGATCGCGCCGTCGGTGAACGCGGACAGCAGGGTCTCGGGGATGAGTTCGGTGACGAAGTGGACGAACCCGGTCTCCTGGCCCTGGCCGGGGATCTTCGACGGGTCAAGGGTGCTGGCGTCGATGTTCATGCCCGCGCCGGGCTTGAAGATGTTGCCGACCAGCAGCCCGATGAGCATCGACAACAGCGACAGTCCGATGAAGTAGACCAGCGCCTTGATGCCGATCTTCCCGACCCGGCGGACGTTGTCCATGGTGGCGACCGCGTGGACGACCACCACGAAGATGACCGGTGCGACGATCATCTTCACCAGTGCGATGAACCAGTCGTTGAGCGGTTTGAGTGCGATTCCGACCGGGGGAAACAGCAGGCCGATCGCGATGCCGAGCACGGCGCCGATGACGACCTGCACCCAGAGTTCCTTCAAATGCCGGAAAGGTGAGCGACTTGCCTTTTTCGCTGCGATTTCTTGGGACATGTGGCCCCACTCCTTACACATCTTTGTGGTGAACGTTGACGGTGGTGCGCGGGGCTCGGATCGCGTGGGTGACCGCTTGTGCGGGCGCAGCGTGGCGCGCCGTTCCAGCGGGCACGGGCCGGGCCGGTGCTCGCTGGAACGGGCGGGAGAATCCTTGCCGGACAAGTTCCGTTGTGGAGTGCTGGTGGTCCGGGTTGATCAGTCGTGCAGGGCCTTGAGGACCTTGTAGAAGGCGGCCTTGCCTTCGAAGCCGATGCCGGGGATATCGGTGAGCCCGACCTGGCTGTCCAGCACGACCGCGTTGTCGGCGAAACCGCCGGTGGGCTGGAACTCACCTGGGTAGGACTCGTTGCCGCCGAGCTTGAGCGCGGCCGCGATGTGAAGGGAGAACTGGTGCCCGCCGTGCGGGATGCAGCGGCGGGAGGACCAGCCGTGCTGGCGGAGCATGTCCTGGATCCGCAGGTACTCGGTGAGCCCGTAGCTCAGCGCGGGGTCGACCTGGATGATGTCCCGGTCGGGGCGCATCCCGCCGTACCGGATCAGGTTCCGGGCGTCCTGCAGGGAGAACAGGTTCTCCCCGGTCGCGATGCGGCCCTTGTAGTGCTCGGACACCGTCGCGTTGAGGGCGTAGTCCAGCGGGTCGCCGATTTCCTCGTACCAGAACAGGTTGTAGGGCTCGATCGCCTTGGCGTACTCGAGCGCCTCGGACAGGTCGAACCGGCCGTTGACGTCGACCGCGAGGCGCTGCCCGTCGCCACCGACGACGTCGAGCACGGACTCGATGCGCTTGAGGTCCTCCCCCAGCGGTGCGCCCCCGATCTTCATCTTCACGACCCGGTAGCCCAGGTCCAGGAACTTGCGCATCTCGTCCTGCAGCTCGGGCAGGCCCTTGTCCGGGGCGTAGTAGCCGCCGGCGGCGTAGACGAACACCGAGTCGTCGGGCTGCCCGTCGCCGTACCTGTCGGACAGGAACCGGTACAGCGGCTGGCCGGCGACCTTCGCCGCCAGGTCGAACAAGGCCATGTCGATCACGCCGACCGCGACCGAGCGTTCCCCGTGACCGCCGGGCTTCTCGTTGCGCATCAGGAAGTCCCACGCCTTGGTGGGATCGAAGTTGGTCCCGTCCTCGTTCAGGATCTCGTCGGCCGGCGCGGCCAGCAGGCGGGGGATGATCCGGCGCCGCAGGATGTCCCCCGCGGAGTACCGGCCGTTGGAGTTGAACCCGTAGCCGACAAGGGGTTTGCCGTCCACGATGACATCGCTGACCACCGCGACAATCGAGCAGTCCATCGAGCTGAAATCGATCCACGCGTTCCGGATCGACGAGCTGATGGGGACGATGCCCTCATGCACCGACACGATCTTCACTGTCTGACCTCCTGGCTTGTAACTTATAAGATGTGTAGGACGGTATTATAAGAAGTCTCCGAGCGCAAGGGGCAGCGATGACGTCGCCGAACGTTTTTTCCACCAAGAGCGACGCCGCCTACGCCGAGGTGCGCCGGCGCATCCTGGCCGGCGAACTCGCCCCCGGGTCGGTCCTGGACCAGTACTTACTGTCGGACTCGATGGGCATGAGCATTACCCCGCTGCGGGAAGCACTGCGCCGCCTCCGTGGGGAAGGGCTGATCGACATCGACGTGCACAAGAACACCCGGGTGACCCCGCTGAACGCCACCGAGGCCCGCGAGCTGTTCGAGATCCGGTTGGCCCTGGACCCGGCGGCCGCTGAACTGGCCGCTCAGCGCCGGACCGACGCCGACATCAAGACCCTGCAGATCGCCGCCAAACACCTCGTGCCGGTGACCCGTACCTGGGGGGAGAAAGGGTTGCTGGCCCACTCCGCGTTCCACCGCGCCATTTACGTCGCATCCCACAACAACAACATGATCATTATGCTCGACGGGCTGTGGGACAAGTCCGACCGCTACCGCCGGCTCGGGCTCATGCTGCCCTCCGGCGCCGAGAACCGGGAACGCGACTTCGTCGAGCACCGCAAGATGATGGAAATGATCATCGACGGCGACGCCCCCGGCGTCGCAGAGCTGATGCGCCAACACATCCGGCTCAGCCTAACCGTCGCCGCTATCGAAGCCCTCGACGAAAAACTCGGCAACACCGCCGCGGCCAAGCGGTAGTGGGGCCCCGATGAGAGACCGCCTCCAGCAGCAGAATTCGCCACCTCACCAGTATCGGACTGCACCGACGCAGACCACACCTGCGCCCAGGTGACATTCCACTTTCTGACCGCCCCCGATGACACACCGGTGCCCGCGACCCGCGGCAGGTTATCGTGACGCTCTAACCTTGAGCGCGGTCGGGAGCTGCGCATGCTCCACTGTTCTCGCCTCGCTGAGTCGGCGTACCGGCCACGTAAGGCGCCAATCTGGTGCTCTCCTGACTTCGACTTCGCCTTCGGGCTCGTTGCCTCGTCTTCGCGATCGAGGCACTTGTTGATTTGGGACACGGATCCCCGCGTCCCGCGCTCCGCGTCGCTGGGTTGCGTCGCGTCGCAGCTGGAGAGCTGCCGTCCGACGACGCCACCGAATGCATCAACGTTTTCTTGCACCAACGGGCACCCACGTGGTCCGGCGGGCAACTTCGGCAGTCCCCTGATCAGCGCGCACATGACGTCGACGAGTCGGCGGGGCCAGGGCGATGAGTAACGTCCGCAACGGGTCCTGGGATCGGCGCGTGAACAACGCGGCCCGCCGTGTCAAGTGACCGAGGCCGCGCGGTTTACGGCAAGGTGGAACAGGCGCAGACTCCCAAGCCACCACCGGACTGGACGTGCGTGTCCTGATGGTCCACGGCAGGGGTGACGTCGACGCCGGGCCCCGGGCCTACAGGGCGACCGGCCGACTTTCACCATGTGGATTGGGGGCGGCGTCCAACCGTTGATCAGCGGGCCACTGCTGCTTCAAAAGGGGGGCTGTTCATCATTGGGACCACGGTCACATGGCCTGTGAAGTGGGAAGCAGTGCGCCATCAGGGACTCGAAACGCGATCCCGCTGAATACGAGTCAGCTGCTTCAGGGTGGCGTGCCTGGAGCTCGGAAGCTACTTTCATTGCTAATTCAACTTTCGATCATCGTCTCGAGAACCCGGGCCCCAGATGTGATGTAGGAGGACCGATCGAAATACCGATCGCTCGTCATCGATGGACGCCGGTGACCGAGCTGGTCAGACGCTTCTAATGCCATCAGACCAGCCTTCGACATCAGTGTGGCCACCGTTCGGCGTAGTGAATGGCTGGTCATCCAATCGTAGCCAGCGGCCGTCAATGCGTCCTTCAGGTCGGCGGACGTATTCGACGGATCACGTAATCCACCCTTCGGAGCCGGGAAAACGATGTCGCTGTCCGACCGGCTTTCCCAGCGTCGTTCAAGCATCTCCACGCACCACGTTGGCAAGAGCAGCGTCCGAGGAGTCAGCTTGCTCGATTCGGAGGAGCGGATGATCAGACCCTCGCCCCTGGCTCGAACCACGATGCCGTCGCCGACCTGGATAGTGCCCGCGTGGAGATCGATGGAGGACCATCGGATTGCCGCCGCCTCGCCAACCCGGAGACCGGTTGCCAGCATCATGTCGATGAAGTCGGGAAGGTCCCGGGCTATGGCCTTGTTGTCGTAGGTCACCGTCGCACGGAGCTGACGCACCCGGCCATCGTGGTGAGCGATCGTGGCTTTTTCTTGGGTTTGGTGGAGACCGGGCTTGCATCTCTGACGGGGTTGCGCTCGAGGGCGTCGTAGGTGCAGGCGAGGGTGCACATGCCGCTGAGGACCGATCGGACGGCCTTCGCCACTGCTGCGCCGTTGGTGGCCGTCACGGCCTTCAAGTGGCGATCCACCACGCCGACGGTGAGCTCCCGAAGCCGCAGGCTGCCGACCAAGGGGATGATCTGGCGGTCCAAGCAGTCGCGGTAGAGACGCAGGGTGCCGGGGGAGCGCTGGCTCGCCTCGAAGGTTGCCCACCACATTTCGGCGAGGGCAGTGCCTTTGCTTTGGGGTGACAGTGTCGAGTGCTCTATCTGATTCCGAGCGGGACCGCCGTGGCATGCGCGGAACGCCGCGAACAGGTCCGGGTCGGCGTCCTCGCCCACGGCCCCCCACCCTCGGGCAACTCAACGCCCAGCTCCACCCGCCCTGGCCACGGCGGATCGCCTCGACGAGCACCGCATCGCGGCGGTTCGGGTTACTCGACGGCGGAACACCGCGTGGCGACTGCAATCGACGAGCGCCACGTTGTTCACGCCCCTGACGATGGGTGTTCAAGGCACGTTTTTCGGTCCCGGCGATGCCGGGCTGGACTTGCCCAATTGACGAGAGGTTGGCGGAGCGTTCGCGATGACCTCGCGGGCGATGTCGGCGAGCTGCCGGTTGTACTTCCGGGCGGTGTCACGGAGCGCGGTGAACGCCTCTTGCATGGTGATGCCGTGGATATGGGCGAGGACGCCCTTGGCTGTTTCGACGACGGCGCGACTGGTGATCGCTGCCTGCAGGGCGGGAAGTACTTCGTCCCGGTCGGCGCGTGTGGTGGATTGGACGATCGCGATGGATGCAACATGGGCAAGGCCCTGCGCCAATGCGAGATCGGTTTCGCCGAGAGCGCCGGGTGTCGTGCCGAAAAGACCGAGAGCGCCTAGGGTATCGCCGCGAAGCAGCATGGGGATGGCGTGTACCGAAGCGAAGCCCTGGTCGGCCGCGGCCGCCGTGAACCGGGGCCACCGCGCTGTCTGGGTGCTCAGGTCGGCGACGTTGACCGCTTCACCGGTGTGGTAACAGTCAAGGCAGGGTCCTTCGTCGCGTTGGAGCATGAACAGCTCGAGATTGCGGGCCTCTTCGGAGGTCGCGGCGAGCAGGTGCAGCACCCCGCCGGCGTCGGCCAGCAGTAGCCCGGCCGCGGCAACGTCGAGCAACCGGGCGCAGTCCTGAGCGAGTTCAGCGGTCAGCTCCAGCACGTCCATGTTCCCGACCACCCGATCGGTCAGGCTGCTGAACGAGTCGATGATGTCCTGTTCGCGGCTCTTGATCATCAAAGCCCACCCCCTGATTCTGGCCAGCCGTCCAAGTCGTGCCAGCCGTCGGTTCCGGTGCCGTCGTCGTCCAACTGAAGCTGCCGCTCGATGATCTGGAACGCGACCTGGCTGACGGTCAGGTCGTGGGCGAAGGCGTGCCCGCGCAACCGCAACATCGCCTCGGCCGGATGGACGCCCAACTGGGCGGTGATCATCCCCACCGCCTGATACACCTCCGACCGGGTCAGCCACCCGATATCGGATCGGGTCGAAGGGGGTGATCCGACTGCCACGGAACGGGTCTCGGCGATCAGGTCGAGCAGCGGCAAGGCGGCCAGCTCCCCGGCAAGAAAAGCGCCACTCTGCGCGGGCCCGGTCAGCCGGCCGGGCCGGGATCGACACAGGTACAACGCCCCCATCGGGACGCCCGCGACGGTGACCGGCATCGCGAAGACCGCCCGGACGCCCCCAGCCGCGGCCGCGGCGGTGAAAGCGGGCCACCGCGCCGAGTCAGCACCCGTGAGGTCCGGGGCCGTGACGAAACTTGCTGTCTCGACCGCCTCCCAACAAGGACCCTTGCCGGCGGAAAATTGCGACCACTCCAACGACGCGGTCACCACACCGCACCGGCTCAGTGAATGACCTGTTGAATCACCGGTCACCAACCACAGTCCGGCGCCCTGCATGCCGAGTAGATCAACGCAGGCCAAGCACAGTTGTTTCGCCACGGCGCGGGCCGTGCCCGACCCGCCGACCGCCGCGGTGAGCCCGTCGCGCACCACATCCCACCCCTCAGCCACCGGTTCAATCTATCGCCCGGCTAAGGATTCCGGTCATTCGACGTGAGTGAGCATCCTGGAAAGGCAGTGAACTCGTCGACGTCCCGAACTGACCATTGCCACGCGCGGGCGACGACCCTGGCCACCGCGGTGCCCGCCGGCGCGTCGAGCGTCCTTTCAACCGTTGGAGTCGCCGGGACGACGCCGCCTACCCGTGTGAGGGCGCCCAGACCGGGTACTGCCCGTTCAGTGCGGTCGGTGCGGACGTGTCCGCGTAGAGCATGTTGTCGCTCGCTGAGCGTTGCGCGCTCGGGCTGATGTGCTCTCGGATCAAGACGTTGGGCCGCACGCTCGGCCCGGGAAGAAAAGTCATGCCCCGTGACGGCAACGAGTCGGTCCGTGAATGGCATGTCCGGGCGACCCGCGAATATCTACAGGCGGCGACCGAAGCCGCCACCAGGCGGAGTGGCAGCGATGACGGGTTGAATTCGCTGGACTCGGGTGTGACGCCCGGCTTCGCCGACCTGTACGCGGCCAGCAAAGCGGTTCTCTCCCTGGAAGATGGACCGGACAGGCGCACGTGAATAACCTCCGGCGGGCGGGTGTCGGTGACGGTCGGTGAGATGCCGGGAGCGGTGCCCGGCCGGGACCGCTCGCGGAACGGAAGCGCCTGGAGGCATGTCGATTCCTCACCCACGGTGCTGCCGAGAGTCGCGGCGCGTTCCCCCCGCCGTTCATTGATGCGGACCCATTAATGAACCGCTCTTGCGAAGAAACACCGTGGCGACCGCCGCTGTCCGGATGAGGTCACAAGGTGAGCGAGCGCGCATTGTCGCGGTCGGTTCTCCGTCGCGGAGCGATCATCGCGGCGAAACAGGCGATGAGCCATTGGGGGAAGCCAGCAATGCCCGATCGGCCGCCGTCCTTAACCGGAACCCTCCACTTCGGGAGCGTTCGGTGAATCTGTCCACCGGTTATCCACCTATTGTGCACAACCATTCGGGCTGCCCCGGGCTGGCCGTCGCCGCGGCGACGACGGTCCGTCCACCCGCGGCACGCTGCTGCTACTACGCGATGCCGGTGATTATTGTTGGTGCTGTCGCTTCGTCCGTGGGCACGGCGCAGTTCGGACCCGTTCGCGTCATTGACAGTGCATCAGCCGCGACCGATACCCTCATCTGATGGACCCGGGAACCAGCAATGCGGCGACACATCGTGTGGTGCAACGGTTATCGGCACTGTTCCCGTCGGTCGATCCTCTCGTCGTGACCGGGGTGGTTTCTGATAGCTACCGGCAGTACGTGGATCATCCCAATCCGAATTTTGTGCCCGTGCTGGTCGAGGAAACCTCGCGGGACCGGCTCAGAGGACACCTCGAAGCCTGCTCGATACGCGGAGGGTCGCGGCTCTAGGAGCCCAAGGACTCCGTGAACGCGCTGCCGAATCGGCAATGAACCACGAACGGGTCGGGCTCCTCAGTGCGATCACCGTCCCGACGTCATGGCCGTGGTCAGGCCGCGGTGCGCAGATACAAATGACCACGGTCGGTCAAGTGTGGGTGACGGATGGGTTGAAGTTGAACCAGCCTCTTCATCACAAGTGCACGCAACGTCCAGATGACGTCCTGATCGTTGAGCAAGTGTGGTTCCAACGTGCTGAGAACGATCCCCGCTGGACCCGATCCTCTGCCACCGCATGTAGCACCCCCGCCTGACGCGGGGTCAAGTGCTGGTACTGGTGTCAATGGCCATGGACATCATGCGGGGCGGCAGCAGGTTGCTTTCAGTCTGTCCTGGTGGGCCCTATAGTTAGAGTCGGTCGGGGAGCTGTATTGCCGTGGGCAACGCCGCGTAGCACGCTGACACCACGATGACTCCAATCCGCCAATGGCGATCCCTCCTCGCTGGGTGCGTGCGGTTCGCATGTTGCTGAGCGGCAGCCCGTCACGGCTGGACGACATTCGTGGTCGTCACGACCCTGGTGCAGTGACCTGGTTCGATTCCGCCGTGGGGGCTGCCCATCTGGCTCACCGCCTGGCAGCGGCTGCTCACCGCCGCTACGGATCCGCCACCAAATATCCGACAACCACCCCGACCAGCCCGACAGGGCCTGCATCAGAAACAGCAACGCGGACACACCCCGGAAGCCAGGAAGCAACCCACTCAAGCAACCGCTACTACTCAAGCCTGTCGGGTGGCGGACTCGAGGAGCCGGTGGGCCGGGTCAGGCATCGTGTTTCTTTGCGTGGCGGCCAGGCGGGCGGGGGCTCCGCACATCGACGGAGGAACACGGCTTACCTTCACCCAGCCCGGTTTCGACCCGGTCGAGGCGGAGAGCTCGGCCCGGGCTGGGAGTACTACCTCGACCGGCTCGTCGCGGCCGAGACCGGTGGCGACGTCGCCGGCATCGACTTCGACCGGGACTACTACCCGGCCATGGTGGAGTACTACCGCGGCCAGCTGGCCGGATAGCAGAGGCAATGGATGGCCTGCGCCGACCGATCAGATTGCTGTTCAACGGCTATTGCTGTTCAACGGCTATTGCTGTTCAACGGCTATTGCTGTTCAACGGCTTCAGTGAGTGGTTGACTCCCTTCATGGCAGCTGGGTTCGACGAACGCGATTAATCAGCCGAACCTCTGGAGACCCCTTCCGCGCCTCCAGCTGACCTCGAACTCCGTGAGTCCGCTGTCGAACTCCGTGAGTCTGCTGTCGAGGCCCGCGAGGCGGCTGTCGAGGCGCGGGAGGCGACGCACGGCGAGTCGATGGATGCCGCTCATGCAATACGGGAGGCCGCTGATGGGCGGGACGCGGTCTCCAATGCGCGCGACGTGGCCGCCGACCGGCGCGAGAACGACCTCGACCGCGCCGACATGCTGGAACAGTCCGGGAGGTACGGCACCCATTGGCCGGAGCGGCGAAATGCCAACCTTGACCGTTGGCACGCGAAGGAAGATCGCTCGGCCTCTCACGACGACAGGGTCGCCCTGACGGAAGACGACGGAGACGCCTGACCCACCGTCGAACTGCTGGGCGATCACACGCCCTCCGCGTTGGCTGGGACAGACGGTCAACGGGATCCGTGCGGCCTTGCCCCGGCCTGGCGGGCAGGTCCGGAGCGGAAATGACCGGTATACCGTCAGGTCAATCGGCGCCGTTTACCCGCTGTCCGCGAATGGTCGTGTCGCCGCGGCCTCGCAGATGGTGGGCCACAGCCTCTGCGAACAGTGGTCGGGTCGGGGTTCTTCGACAGCTACCCGTCCAGAACGGGGCGTCCGTCCAGATTGAAGATCCACCGGACGTCGTCTGCGAGATCGACGAATTCCCCGGGTGCGCCGCTGTAGAACGAGACACTGCCGGTCGTGGTGGCCGTACCCAGTGGCAGTAGCGACAAGCGCAGCGATGCGCGGATCGCTTCCCGACAGCGCGGGTCGACGCTGTTGATCACGAGGGGGTTGTCATCAAGGTGGACCATGACAGTCATGCCGAGGTAGTAAGGCATCGCTGCGGCGAAACCTTCGTTCAGCACGCCGCAGACCGCTCCGAGGTTGGTGCCCGGATCATCAAGGGCATCACCAAGGGTGGTGAGGTCATTGACCAGCGCTGGGGTAACGCCCATGAGTGGCTCCGCACGGTAGTGGGTGTCAGCTGTCGTTGAAATGCGATTCAATCGGATCGTCGACGACCCACACGGAATCCGTGGCACCGGACCTGATGGATGACCGGATGTCGGTCACGCATCACAACGGGTCTTTCCCGTGTGGAAGTCCTCGCGATCATCAGATCGGCCGCGACGACCCAGTCTCGATGGCAAATCGGAATTTCGACGGCCTGCAGCAGCATCGCCGGCGGGTTCCTGTCAAACCGTAGAATGCTTATGGACGTCACCCGGCGCGCGGTCGCAGTTGACTTTCGAAGGATGCAATCGGCGAGAATCGTTGTCCGGACTGGTTGCGACCTTACGGCAATACCGGTCGCTGAACCGTTTTGTCTCCAGCTATTTTGGGAGACCGGACCCCGACATGCGGACTAATGATCGCCGTAGGGTCGTACTCGCCAGAATGGTCACGATTCGACCATGCCGTGCGGCAGGCCACCGAGCCTGACCGCGACACCACGTACAGGCTGCGCGAAGGCCATTGAGCGACCGGCGCCACGTGTCGATCGACGGGGCATCCTGGCGCTACGGGTGATCGGGACAACCGGGACCGCACTGACCGAACCGGCCGATGCTGGACTGCATTGATGCCTGGCCGCGACCTCGTTCCCTAGCTCGATCGTTCTTTCCGTCACGGCACTTTGGGGCACCTGCCTAGAGGCGTTACCGGTTCGCTCCACGCGAGCGGCCATGGAAGGGTTCGCTGCTGCCGTGACGGTGCTGAGCGGAAATCTGGCCCGGGCGCCCGGGATCTCTAAGTCAGTCCAGGCTTTGCCGGGAGTCGAAGGGCTCTCCCAGGACTGCGCCGTCCGAGGTGATCTCGAACTGGCGCAATTGCTGCAGGTGCGCGCTGCCACGGGTCTTCAGCACGGTGAGGGCACGTTTCAGTTCCGAGTCGCCGCGCAGGAATTGCAGCAGGATGACGTTGTCGGACAGGTGGGAGATGCCGTACTCGGAGAGCTTGGTGACGCCGAAGAGTTCGGGGACCTCCTGGGTCATCATGACGCTGATGTTCGCCCTGGCGCAGCGCTGCAGCAGCGAGTAGATGTACTCGCGGAAGCGCAGTTCGTCCCCGCAGGCGGCCCGGAGATCCCCGAGGCTGTCGATCGCCACCCTGCGGGCGCCGGTCCGGGCCAGCGTGTCGAAGAAGTCGTGGACCCACTCGTCCAGGTGCAGGTCGACGGGGCTGCGGTACATCAGCTCGATGTTCGGATCGGTTCGCGTCCAGGAGAATCCGGACATGATCCGTTCCAGTTGAACCGGGTTTTCCTGGAAGGTGGCGATCACCCCTTTCTCGCCCCGTTCGGCGCCCGCGACCACGAAATGCAGTGCCAGCAGGGTTTTCCCGATGCCGGACGGGCCGGCGATCACTGTGGCGGCGCCGCGCCAGTAGCCGTCGATGAGCATGCCGTCGAGTGCGGGGACGCCCGATGACATCCGCTCCTGTTCGCCGCCGTAGGTGCTGGCGTCGACCGGGTCGGCGAGTCGGGGGAAGACGTCGATTCCGTCGGCGGCGAGCCGGTAGGTGTGTTTTCCGGCGTGGTAGCCGCTCCCGCGGAGCTTGCGCACCTGCAGGATCCGCATCTCGCGCTCGGCCGTGCGATCCGTGCTCAAAACGATGATCGCGTCGGCGACCGCGAACTCTGGTGCCTCGGCGGTCTGCTCCTCGTCGTACTCGCCGACCCAGAACGAGGACACCGGCATCGCCGTCAACATGCCCGCCAACTGGTGCAGGAACTTGCGGAACGCTCCGTCGTCCTTTTCGTAGGCACGCAGCGCCTTGAAGCTGTCGATGACCAACAGGCCGGGCCGGCGTTGCCGCAGGAGCTGGCCGATCCGGGCGAGCACACCGGGCAGGCCGTCCTCGTTCAGGACGTGGCCGAGGTCCTCGTAGAACACCCGGTCGCCGAGCGCGGAGTTGTCGAAGTACTCCAGCGACTGGCCGAAGCGCAGCAATTTGTCCAGTGGCTCGGACACGGTCGTCAGGTACAGGGCGGGCTGTTCGCTGGTGGCGTTGTGGAAGACGTACTGCTGGGCCAGGATCGTCTTCCCGGTTCCCGGGCGGCCGCTGAGCAGGGTGATCACGTTGAGCGGCAGCCCGCCGCCGAGGATCGAATCCAGCCGCGACGACCCGCTCGAGAGCCGGTCGCTCATCGAACGGACGCGGTTCGACGCAGGAAGGCGCTGGTGCCCAGCAGGTCCCGAACGGTCGAGACGAACTGCAGGGGCTGCACGGGTTTCTGCAGGAACGCGTCCGCGCCCGCCTCCAGCGCCGCGTCTTCGGAGGCGATGGCGGAGACCGCGAGAATCGGCAGTGCGCTGGTGTCGCGAACGTCGCGGCACAGTGCGAGCCCGGCGCCGCCGGAGATCATCAGGTCGATGACCAGCAGGTCGGGTCGGCTGTCGGCAAGAATGCGGGTGACGTCGTCGCCGTTGAGCACGATGGTGGTGATGTAGCCCTCTGTCCGCAGGAAGTACTCGGCCAATTCGGCGGCGTAGGGGTCACGTTCGGCCAGCAGGATCGCCAGCGGTGCGCCGTCGTCACGTCCGTCCCGGCCGTCACGCGCGCCCGATGTGGGGTCCGCGGCGTCGGCCTTCGCCCGCCGCCGTTCGGCGAGCAATCGGTGCGCATCGGCCGGCTGGAGACCGGACTGGATCTGGTCGCGGACGAAACGGAGCTCATCGACGTGGTCCCGGGTGTACAGCCGCTGCCCGCCCGCGCTGCGCACCGGCACGATCAGCGCGTAGCGGTCCTCCCAGGAACGCAGCGTTTGAGCCGGGACGTCCACCATCTTGGCGACAGCACCGATGCTGTACACACCGGTGCGATCTATATCCCCCTCCACGCCGCACATCATGGACCACCCCGTGGGCTTCTGTCTATTAGCCTTGATGAAGAACCTGCGCAGTCCTTCTTCAACTGTTGCCAGGCGGCGCTGATAGCTCTACATTCTTTATTGGTCATCCGGGCGAACCGCCCAAACATGTACCACGCTGATGAGGGGTCGGAGGATCGGTGTGAACCTCTTGCAGAGCAATGCGCGGATCTTTGACGGGGTCGACGGTGAGATGGCCGGCCTGCTGAGCGCACGTGATTGGTCCTCCACCCCGCTGGGTCCGGTGTCGGGCTGGTCACCGGTGCTGCGCATGATGGTGCCCACGATGCTGCGCTCGGGTTTTCCGACGGTGATCAACTGGGGGCCGGAGATGGTCGCCCTCTATAACGACGCCTATGTGCCGTTGCTGGGGCGCAAGCACCCGCAGGCGGTCGGGCAGTCCACCAAGGACACCTGGCCGGAGGCCTGGGAGTGGGTGGCGCCGCGCCTGGATCAGGTGTTGCGTGGCGGACGGACGGTCCAGTTCGACAATCAGGCGCAGATCCTGGAACGCAACGGGTACCCCGAGGAGTGCTATTTCACGTTCTCGCAGAGTCCCATCATCGACGTGGACGGCACGATTGGCGGCATTTTCACGGTCGCCACCGAGACGACGGCGACCATCCTGTCCGAGCGCCGGATGAGGATCGTCCGCGAACTCGGTGGCCTGTCCATGGCCGGCATCGCTCAGGGCGGTCATGCGCCCGGCCAACTGGGCGAAAGCAGCCTTCCCATGGCGCTCGAGGCGGCTCTGGAGATCCTGGGAACCGCTCGGGAGAGCCTTCCGTTCGCCGTTGCTTTCAGCGCCGCGCCCGACGGAGCTGCCGACCGACCAACAGCCCCGGCCGCGCCGGTCGCCCACTACGGACTGGTCCCGGAGGCGGTGAGCGCTGCGGACGCACCGTGGTTCGCCGAATGGACCGCGGCCGCGGCCAGGGTCATCGGATCGGGCAACCCTGAGGTGATGACCGGTGTGCGCGCAAGGGTTCTGGGTGTCGTGGAACCGGGTCCGCTGGGTCCGTTGACCCCGGACTCGGCGGTGATGATGCCGTTGACGGTCAGCGGCCGCGCCCGCCCGGTCGGTGCGGTGCTGTTCGGGCTCAACCCGTACCGGATCCTGGACGGGGAGTACCAGGCGTTCCTGTCGTTGGTGGTGCGTCAGATCAGGATCGTGCTGACCGACGCGCTGGCCCACGACAGCGAGCGGCATCGGCTCCGCGCGCTGGCTGACCTCGATGCCGCGAAGACCGAGTTCTTCCAGAACGTCAGCCACGAACTCCGTACCCCCCTGACGCTGCTGCTGTCGCCGCTTCGGGACATGCTGCAGTCGGTGGACGGGGATGACCGCCCCGGTGCTCACAGCGTCGACCATCACACCGTCGGTCAGCACACCGTCGACAGGGATGACCTGCAGGCGGCGGTGCGGGCCGCGGAGCGTCTCACCGTCATGGTGGACGCCCTGCTGGACTTCTCCGACGCCCGGGCCGGTGTGCGGACCGCCGAGCATCGGCCGACAGACCTCACGGTGCCGACCGCCGAGGCGACCAGCATGTTCCGGTCGACCGCGGAACGCGCCGGCCTGCGTTTCGGGGTGTGCCTTCCCGAGCGTCCGGTGGTGGCCGTGGTGGACGCACCGATGTGGGCGACCGTCGTCACGAATCTGGTCTCCAACGCGGTGAAGTACACCCGGGACGGTGCGGTCGATGTGCGGCTGCACACGGCCGGGGCCGACGCGGTGCTCACGGTGACCGATACCGGGGTCGGGATCAGCGCCGAGCAACGGGCGAAGGTCTTCGAGCGGTTCTACCGGGCGTCACCGCAGCAGGGCACCCCTGGTGCCGGGATCGGTCTCGCCCTCGTGGTCGACCTCGTCCGGGCGCTGCACGGCCGGGTCGATCTGCAGAGCGAACCCGGCGCCGGCACCACGGTCACGGTCACCGTCCCGTTGGCGGCCGAACCGGTGTCGATCGCGGACGTGCCGGGATCAGGGTCGCCGTCGGCCGCCCCCGATGCCCCGAGGGTGCTGGTCGTCGAGGACGACGCCGACCTCCGCCGGTACCTGACCCGTTTGTTGACCAGGGACGGGTGGGCGGTGACGGCCGTGGCGGACGCGGAAACGGCGCTGGCCCTTGCCGTCTCGCACACCGACGGGCCGCCCGCGCTCGTCCTGACCGACGTCATGCTGCCGGGCCGGAGCGGACTGCAACTGGTGTCCGATCTGCGGGCGACGCCCGCGACCTGTCGGCTCCCGGTGATCGTGGTGACCGGCCGGGGCGGTCCCGACGCCGCCGAGGAAGGACTCACCGCCGGCGCCGACGACTACATCACCAAGCCCTTCTCGTCACCGGAACTGCTCGCCAGGGTCCGGGCGAACCACGAACTGCACCAACTGCGCGAGGGTGCGATCGGCGACGCCCAGGCGAAGGCGGAACAGATCCGCAGGGGCCTGGACACCAACAGGACCATCGGCACCGCGGTCGGGGTCATCATGGCGACCTACCGGCTCAGCGCCGAGCAGGCGTTCCGGATGCTCACCACGGCCAGCCAGAACACGAACAGCAAACTCCGCGACATCGCCGCCACGGTCAGCGAAACCGGCGCGCTACCGTTCCGTCGCACCGACATCGACGACCTGATCATCCGCACATCATCCGCACCTGCACGCACCGCAGGCAGCACCAGCCCCGTAATGCCCAGCCCTCGGGGACCGCACTCACGCGCGAGAGTCACACCTTGAAGCGCCGAGGGTGGCGCTGTGCCGCGGGCGGAAGGCTGATTCGTATCGTTTGTCCCGGACCGGCGGCGGCGCTCAACAACCGCTGCCAGTCGGTGCGGCGCCGCAGCCCCCACGCCGGCTGTCGCGGCATGCTCCGCGCCACATACTGCACGCGGCAACGATGACCAGGCAGTGGGCCGGGCAGTTGGGCACCGACGACTTCCACGGCTTGGTGGAAGTTCGACGTCGGGATGAAACCCAGGCTCGTCACGCTGGCGGCAGTGGCGGCCCGGAGAAGTTGTTACCCGTTCGAGGTGTTCGTGGCGCTTCGCGCGAAGCTCACGCACGATGAGTGCGCGACCAGACCCACCCGCTGACCGGCGTGGCCAACAGCGAGCTTGCAGACGGAAGGTGGGAAGCGCGGATGGCAACGGATGGTGCCCGCGTCAACGGGGTGTTCGACGGCGCGTCGGCTGAGCTGGGCGGGTTGTTGCGGTCGGTGGACTGGGCGTCGACCCCGTTGGGACCGGTGGAGTCATGGTCGCCGGTGTTGCGGATGTTGGTGCCGACCGTGTTGCGGTCGGGGTTCCCGACGATCATCAACTGGGGTGCGGACTTCGTTGCCGTGTACAACGACGCTTACGTGCCGGTGATGGGCGGTAAGCACCCGTCCGCCGTCGGCAAGGGCACCCGGGACACCTGGCCGGAAGCCTGGGAATGGGTGCGGCCCCGACTGGAGCGGGTGTTCCGGGACGGCGCCACCGTGACCTTCCAGGATGAGCAGCAGATTCTGCACCGGCACGGGTACCCGGAGGAGTGCTACTTCACTTTCTCGCAGAGCCCGATCATCGACGTCGACGGCAGCATCGGCGGCATCCTGACGGTCGCAACGGAAACCACCGCCAGGGTGCTGTCCGAGCGGCGATTGCGGGTTGCGCGTGAGCTCGGCGAGGTCTCTGGTGGGGCCGCGGCTGGGGTGACCGGGACCTGCCGGGCCGCGTTACGGGTGCTGCAGGGGGCGCGGGCGAGCCTGCCGTTCGCGCTTGCCTACCTGACCGGTAGCCAGGCTGAGTTCGGCGCGGGGGAGCTTGGGCTGGAGGTGGTGGCCAGTTACGGGCTGACCACCGAGCCAACGGAATCCGACCCGTCGACGAGGGCTGGGAGCGGCGCGCTGGGATGGGTGAAGGACGCCGCGGCCAGGGTCACCCGGACCGGGGAAGCGGAAGTGTTGCAAGGCCTTCGGGAGCTGGCGGGGAAAACTTTGACGCCGGGGCCGTTGGGGCCGCTGCTGCCGGACACCGCAGTGGTGATGCCGTTGATCCTGACCGGCCGGTCGGTCCCGGTCGGCGCACTAATCCTGGGTATCAGCCCTTACCGGCCCTTGAATCAGGAGTACCAGTCCTTCATCGACCTCGTCGGCCGGCAGTTGCGGGTCGCGCTCACCGACGCCGACGCCCACGAAAGTGAGCAGCGTCGCCTGCAGTTACTCGCCGACCTCGATCACGCGAAAACGGTGTTCTACCAGAACGTCAGTCACGAACTGCGCACTCCGTTGACGTTGCTGCTGGCGCCCTTGCAGGACCTGCTGTCCAGTACCGGCGAGAACCCCACTGTGAGGGCGGACCTGGAAGCGGCGGTGCGGGCCGCCGAACGCCTCCGCGGCCTGGTCGACGCACTACTGGATGCCTCCGGCGCCCAACCGGGCGCCCTGATCGCGGACCGCCGCCCCATCGACGTCGGCACGGTCACCGCCGAAGCAGCCAGCATGTTCCGCTCCACCGCCGAACACGCCGGCCTTGCGTTCGCCGTCGAGGTGCCGGAACACCCGGTGACCGCAGCGGCAGACAGGTCGATGTGGTTCACCATCGTCACCAATCTGGTGTCGAACGCGGTGAAGTACACCCCCGCCGGTGGTGTGCGGGTCCGGCTGGCGACCGTCGGCGCCGACGCGGTGCTGACCGTGACCGACACCGGCACCGGTATCAGCGCGGATCACCAGGCGAAGGTCTTCGACCGGTTCTACCGAGCCGCCCCGGAGGAACCGGCGACCGGGACCGGTATCGGGCTCTCCCTGGTCGCCGACCTGGTCCGCGCCCATCACGGCCGGGTCGACCTGGTGAGTACCCCCGGTGGGGGTACGACCATCTCGGTCACCATTCCACTGGGCACGCCGCCGGTGGTCGGCGAGAAGACCTTGGACGACCGGGTGACCGGCCGACCGGTCGGCACCGGCGCGGCGCCCGCGGTGTTGATCGTCGAGGATGACGAGGACCTGCGTGCCTATCTGCGTCGTTTGCTCACCGATGACGGCTGGGCGGTCACCGCTGTCGCGGACGCCGAAGCCGCGCTGCCAGTGGCGTATTCGACATCCAACCCACCCGACCTGGTGCTGACCGACGTCATGCTCCCCGGCCGCAGCGGCCTGCACCTGGTCAGTCAGCTCCGCAGCAACCCGGTCACCGAGCGGCTGCCGATCCTGGTCCTCACCGCCCGCGGTGGGCCAGATGCCGCCGCCGACGGCCTGGCCGCCGGCGCTGATGACTACATCAGCAAACCATTCTCCTCCCGGGAACTGCTGGCACGGGTCCGAGCCAACCACGAACTGCACCGGCTGCGGGAAACCGCCGTCAGCACTGCCGAACATCGCGCCGAGCAGATCAAGGGCGCCCTGGAAACCAACCGGATGATCGGCACCGCCACCGGCATGGTCATGGCCACCTACCAGCTCACCGCCCAACAGGCCTTCCGGCTGCTCACCCTGGCCAGCCAGAACACCAACACCAAACTCCGCGACCTCGCCGCCACCGTCACGACGACCGGCGCGCTCCCGTACCGGCGCACCACCATCGACGACCTGCTCATCCGCACCGCCACCGCCCCGTCACAGACGAAGTAGTGACAAGATCGCAGATGAACTGAGCTCTCCGTGAACCGTTCGCGAATTTGCCGTCAAGAACGATCGGCGCCCCGCGCGGATTTCGGTGACCATGCTCGGCCCCCGCCGTACACCGCTGGTCTGAGTCAGATGGTCAGGCAGCGCAGCACGGCCAGAAAACGGCTGGCGCATCAACCTCAAGAAGATCTCGGCCCGGCCGGCTGTTTTTCAACCGACCGGACTTAAAGCATCCAACGGAAAAACCCGGGACGCGGGACACCCTGAACCCCATACTGCGCCACCGATCGGCCCCGAGACGACGGTGGTGAAGAAATCGACAGGAATTAGTCCACCCGGGCAATCCCCGCCCGGATTCACTCAGAGGCAAAGAATTTCCCGGGGCGATCACGAATTGGAAAATCCCGCAGCATCCGCTCAACGCGTGCCCGAGTCTGGTCTCGAATTCGCTGACCCGTTCCGGAAGACCGGACTGGACGTCGGTGAGCGGCACGGCGACCGCTGCCGAACCGCTGGTCAAGCCCACATTCGACCGCGACCGCCTGGACGTCTGCCGAGCTGGTCATCTACACCGTCACAGCCGCCAACTAGGGCGGTACGGCCTTGATGACGAGCAGATGTGAGCCGTTCCGGGGAGCCGCGCGGTGACAGAGTTTCGTGCCAACCGAGTGCTCATCGCGTCTTAGCACACGTGTCGCCTGTGTTCCCGGCGAAACTGGGGCCTGCCGTACGGCCGGATAACCGGTTTGCCCGTCGCGGCTGTGCACGTAACTGAGCAAGAACCACGGAAAAGTCCCTGCAGGTGGGCGTTTAGGCGTCGCGTGGTGGGAGTGGGGGCGTCGGACCGGGTTGCTTCAGATGATGCTGTCGTTGGCCAGCGCGGTGGGGGGTAGGGCTCGTTGGACGATGTCCGAGGCGATGGAGTCCACGGTGCGGCCGTGCGCGAAGGCGTGCGCCTGCAACGCGGCCAGGGCATCGTCCATTCGCAGGCCAAGCGCGACGTTGAGCATCCCCATGGCCAGCATCACGTTCCCGCGGCCACCGGAAGGGTCAGTCATCCATGGCGGGCCGGCCCAAGGTGAGGCGTCCCGCAAGCTGGGGAGCATCGGGCCCGCCGTCAAGCGGTGAGCGATATGTTCAGCGACCGCTGCGACATGGTCCATGCGGAGTCCGTCGAGGTCCTCAGGGTGATCCACGTACAGGTCCAGCACTCCTACCCCGATCAGGGGACCGGGCAGCGGAGTGGACAGCACCCCTCGGACGGACGTCTGGGTGACCAACTGGTCGTAGTACAGCGGCCACCGGTGGGCCATCGCGGCCGTGCCGGCGATCACCGGTCGACCTGTCTGGTGCGCGGCATAACAGGGGCCGTCCGCGACGGTGAACTGGAGTCGTTCCGCGACCGCCGCGGTGTCGTCGCTGGCGCCGATCGGTATCCGCATCGTCGGGGCACTGAACAGGCTCAAACCCGCCCCGATCACCGGGAGCACCCGGACGCAAGCCTTGGTCAACCGGATGGGCAACCGCGCCGGCCCGGTGTCCGCAGGAACGGAAACGGAGTGCACCGCGTCCTGGAACTCCTCAACAATGGTCACGCACGACCTCGCTCATCCTCACCGTTCATCACCTGACGGCGGTGAGGTACCCGCAAAGGGTGTGGCGCAACATTCCCATCAGTCCGGCTCGGCGGCGGTGAGCGCTCGGCCGGTAGGGGTCTGACAACCGGGGCCGTCGTTACGCCCAGGGTACGGTCGCCGGATCGGCCCGCGCAGGCGAGCGCGGGCCGATCCGGTTGTCACCTCATCGCAGGCGCATTCGAGTCGTTACCGACCGAATGAGATCCGCCGGGATCAGATGGTGTAGTTCTCCCGACTGCCGGACTTCGCAAGTCCGCGGGCGACCATGTATCCGATGGACAGGTAGGTGATGTACTGCAGCGCGTCGACGGCACCGAACGGGTCGATTCCGGTGTTCTCGTCCTGGCCGACAAGGAATGCCGTGATCACCACGGCGGCGACGGCCGCCAGGAACACGTAGAACTCGGTGGTCTTGGTGGACGCCTTGGTCTCGGTGCTGGACCGGTGCTGCGGCTCAACTGCGCGGGTGTCGGCGCGGAAGGTGCTCTCGGTGCTGGTCATGGGTGGTGCTCCTATCAGGTCGGCGTGCCCGGGGTCTGGGCACACTTGTACGGGACCCGGATGCGGGTCCGCTTTTCGCTCAGGGAAGAGTGAGAGCCTTTGCAGGATTTCAGTTCTCCCGGTCAGAAAGGGTGCGCTGTGCGGGTGACGTGAGCCACCTGCCGTGGATGCGTGCGCTCGGTGAACTCTTCGGCGTCGGTGCGAAATCCGACTCCGGTGGGGTCGAGCGACATGCTGCGGTGCCTTTCCAAATCTGGGCAGGGACATACCACTCAAGGATGAGCGGGCGTCCGTGCCAACTTCGTGAACGGGCCGGTAGACCCATTCAGATCCGCAGTTCGGCGGCCGAATTGACTAGCCGGGCAAACTGCTGAGCAACCTGAAGATGCCCCGCACGACGCGACTCAAACAACAACCGGAACGAGGTTTCGTTGGTCTTCGGGGTGCCGTTCCGGGAGACGCGGCAGTAAACGGAAGACCGTAGGTGCGTTGTGTCACATATCGTTTCACCACGGCCGCGGCAGGCGACAAGGCTCGAGCGAGCGGATCCCGGTGCCGGTCCTTTCGAACTGGCCCGCGGAGTGGGCCCGGACGGGGAACGGGGCGGGATGGATCAGAAAAGTGGCAGGAACTGGATGTGGTAGAGGTCGTCGCCGCTCTTTTCCTGCCGATTCCCTGCGTCTAGACGGTGAAACGACCTTCTGGTCATTGGCATCAATGCGCCCGCGACGGGGCCGGCCACAGCGGTGAGCCTCCCATCAATGATCGAGGAGCTTCAATTAATCGCAGCGGCGGCACCGACCAGGAGTAGTGGGTTAAAGCCGCGAGGTGCGCCGCCACCGGGTTCGGTTCAGTGGCCAAGGATGTAAGGCTCTCCCGGGGCCAGTACCCGAATCCTTCCGGTATTGGGTCACCAGTGGCAGCAGCGACGCGGGGTCGCCGTTGAAGGGCGGGAAATCGGGGGGGCGTCGACCGAACCCCCAGTGGTACAGCAGCAGCGGTGTCCGCGGGTAGGCGTTTGCCATTTCGACTGCGCCTTCAAGCCCGAAATGCCATTCGCTGTAAGAAAAGTCGATTAACATCGCGGTCGGGGTGGGCGTCATCGGGTGATGATCACGAATCAACCTGGAATCTCCCGGCGCCCAGATGACGCCGTCAGCGTCTCGATCCAGAAGCCGCAGGCGTCCTCGTCTTGGAATGCGATCGCTGGCTGCAGGCTGTCGTGCGCGCCCCAGTCCGGCGGGTTCTGACCCGCAGTGTCCGCGCATGCGTTCAGGAGCAGCTGCACCAAGCGCCGCTGTTCGCCCAGGGAAAGGCACGATGACCATCAAGTAGCCGAAGGAGTGGCGTGCAGCGGGTGTTGGGTGGTGGTTCGTACGGTCCGGCCATCACCACTGCGAACACAGGGTCACGCGCAAACCGGTTGCGCGAGAGGATCAAGGCTCGGCGAGAACTTCAAGAACGGCGGCACCGGCGGCGACCTTTAGCTCTCTGTTCATGTAGCGGTCCTGGGTCATGGATGGTTTTGAGTGCCCGAGTTGGTCTGCGGCAATACGAGTGGATAGCCCGGCGCCATCGATCAGCGTGGCAACAGTTCTCCGGATGGCGTGGCTTGTCATCCAGTCGTATCCCGCGGCGGTGAAGGCGTCCTTGAGATCCGCGCTGGTCTTCGACGGGTCGCGGAGGCCACCCTTCGGAGCCGGGAACACCAGATCACCAATCGCTACGGCCCTGCGCCGGCTCAGCATGGCGGCGCACCAATTGGGCAGGCTCAGGGTGCGGGCGGTGGGTTTCGACGAATCGCTGTCCCGGATATGCAATCCCGAGCCTCTGGCCCGGACGACGATGCCTGTGCCCACGTCGATGGTGCCGTTCGTGAGGTCGATGAACGGCCACCGGACGGCGGCGGTCTCGCCGATCCTGAGGCCGGTCGCGAGCATCATGTCGACGAAGTCGAGGAGGTCCCTGGCGATCGCTCTGTCGTCGTAGGTCAGCATCGCCCGGAGCTGGCGAACCTCAGCCACCGTGAGGGAGCGTGGTTTGCGCTTTGCCTTGGTAGCGATGGGTGTCGCTTCCCCGCACGGGATTGCGTTCCATGGCGTCGTGGGTGCAGGCGAGGCGACACATCCCCAACAGCACTGATCGGACAGCCTTGGCGACCGCTGCGCCGTTGCTGGCGGTGACCGCGCGGAGGTGGCGGTCCACGGCGCCCACGGTGAGCTCGCGGATGCGGAGTTTTCCGAGCGATGGGATGACCTGGCGGTCGAGGCGATCCCTGTACAGGCGCAGTGTGCCGGGGGAGCGCCGGCCTTGTTCGATCTGGCCGTACCAGGCCTCGGCCAGTACGCAAACCTTGTTGCCAGGGGTCAGGACCGAGTGCACCGTCGGCTGACTTCGGTCTCTGACCGCCTCGGCCAGTGCTCGCTCCGCGGCGCCTTTGGTCCTCGCGTGCCGTTCGATGCGGCGGTTGCGTCCGTCGAAATCTCGGTAGATCGTGGTTGCGCGAAACCCGGCGCCTTCGGGGTAGATGCGGACCTTGCCGGCTGTGCCCACGCTGAGTTGAGGTCGTCCCACGGGAGATAGCTTGCCCGAGCCCACACTTTACCCACAAGAAACGACGTGGATCATCGTGGACTTAATGGCGTGAAGGTGGCCAGCCAAACCCCGATAACTGCAGCTCAGACAGTATATTGGGGTCATAACAAGTATCAGTGTGATGGCCGGTTCAGTTTATCGGACGGTTACTGGTTCGAGTCCAGTCGGGGGAGCTTTCACCAGGCAAAAGATCCGCAGCGGGTCGCGTTGCAGGGTCCAAGCCCATTCACCCCCGCGCCTTTCCATCGCCTCGGGTTGGCCTGAGTGTGCGATCCGGGTCATCCGGTACGCCAGGCAACATCTCAGACGCGCGTACGTCGCGGACTCCGATACAGCAGGCCGCAACTTCGCCCGTCGGGGAGTGTGACCGGCTGTCGGCCGGTGCACCGTTGAACGGATGACCGGCGGTCGGGGGTTTGTGCCTCGGGTAGCACGGGGCGCCGGTGCGTTTTCGGAGAGTCTGGTCGAGTGTCTGATGGACGTACAGGTGTCGATGCCAACTGGCGGCCGGCATCCACCAATCCGCGCAGAGAGGATCTCCATGGAGATGGTGCGCCCGCCGTCAGAAGACAACCCGTGCCTGGCGGATCAGCGGCAGGGTGGCGTCGTCGCCGGAGATGGCTACCAGTGTCACGTCGTCGTAGCGACCGGCGAGTGTCCGGAGGTAGTCGACGGTATCGGCCCTCGCAACTGTGGCCGGGCAGCCAGCGCCGAGTGTGAAGAACCCGCCGGCCGGCCCGGTGAGTTCGAGTGCCACCGGCGGGCCCGCCCACTGTCGGGCGAGGTCGCGGATCGTCTGGGCGACGATGTACCGGTCGTGGTTCCCGACGACGAACGGCTGCCCGGAGGCACGGGTCAGGTCGATTCGGTGCATCCACAAGTCCCGGTTGTAGATCACGTCGAACAGGTAGCCGAGGGGTGCGCGGAAACCGCCGGGAACACCCAGGTCGATAGGGATGCGGCGGAGCACGGTGGGCCGCCGCCGCCGCGCTTGCACGGCCCGCGGCCATAGCGTGTCGAAGCGATCCACCAGTTGCGGCCCCGGCTCGTCGACATGCTGCGCCACCTGTGCAGCCATGTGAGCGTCGACCCCGGACAGGGCTCGAAAGCGTCGTCGTCCGTCCAATTCGCGGCGCAGCAGCATCGGCAGGCTGATGCCGTCCTCGCACTGCGCGACCAGGTGCGACACCAATGCGCGCACGTCCCACTGGGTGCAGTCGGTTGCACGCTGCCAGTCGCCGTCACCGAGGGTCCGGAGCACCGCCAGCATCGCTCGGCCTTCGGCATGGCCAACCTCGGCGGCTTCATCGCGGTCGACCGAGGGTAGGTCGGCTGCTGCGACAAACCGATTGGTGTTATTCATGCGGCGGTCAGCTGCGCCACGATGGCGCCGGTGTCGAGCCAGATGTTCTCGCGGCTGATGGCATTGCCGCGGAACTCGAACACGTGCAGCATGCGGAACTCCACCTGCCGGTCGCTCGGTGGTGCGCCCAGGAATCCGTGCGGGAATCGTCCGCGGGCCCGGTGCTCGGTGACGCAGTGGTGGTCACCATAGAGCGTGCGGACCGGGGCCATCTCCTCGTTGACGAACACGGCGATCAATTGGTCGTAGAAGTCCTTTGCGGCCAACGGTCCCGACACCGGGCCGCTGGGCCAGCCGACCACGTCGTGTTCGACATCATCGGTGTAAACCGCCACGGCTGCGCTGGTGTCCGCAGCCAACTCGGCGGCCATGTGCTGCTCGATGAGACGGTCCATGGTGGCGGGCAGGGTCATCTCGACCTCCAGATAGTACGGCTGATGGTACTACTGAAAGTACGGCGCACCGTACTACACTGTCAAGCATCATGGATGAGGAAGAGCCACAGGTCGGCGCGTTGCTGCGATTGGCGTGGGAAGCTCTGCAAGCCGAGCTCTATGTCGAGCTGCACGCAGCCGGCTTCGACGATCTGCGCGAGATTCACCGCCCGGTTCTGCGCTACCCACCCATCGACGGAATGCGCCCCACCGAGTTGGCAGCGCACCTCAAGCTCAGCAAGCAAGCCACCAATGACCTGATCCGCGACCTGGAGAACCTCGGCTACCTTCGGCTGGAACGCGATCCCACCGACGGACGGGCACGGGTTCTCCGCTACACCGACCGCGGTTGGAACCTCTTCCGGACCGGAAGCCGCATCAGCCGTGCAGTGGGCCAGCGCTGGGCCGGGGCCCTCGGCCAGCAGCGATACGACCAGTTTCACGCGACGCTTCGCGCGATTGTCAATGTGGTCCGTCATCAGAATTGAGCGCACTTCAGCACGGCAATTGAGCCGCCGGTAGGCCCGGGCATCGCAGCAACGGTGATCCGGGGCAGACAGCACTGAGCGGCTGTTCCAGCAACCTCCTGCCTAGCTTTCATACCCGCGTCATGCCGGTTCTTGAAGTGAATTCCGACCGGCAACGGCTCCCGGATCCTCCTTGAGCTGGCGGCGTGAGGTGATGTCGAGCTTGCGGACGATGTTGCTCAGGTGAGCTTCGATCGTGTGGTGGGTCAGGAAGAGCTGCGAGGCGGCCTCGCGGGAGGTTGCGCCGGTGGCCACCAGTCGCGCGATGTGCAGCTCGTGGGCGTGAGGACGTCGGTCGGCTGGGCTGTTCGTCCGCGGGCGTGCACGCCGGTCGCTCGCAGCTCGCGGGCGGTACGTTCGGCGAACGCTTTCACGCCCAGCTCCGACAGCAGCAGCAACCCGTCGCTGCACCACGAGGCATGGCAACTACAAGGCGAGGCTCAGGCTGCGATCTCGCTGATACCGGGCGCCCAACTCATCGAAAGTCGTTGCCAGGGAGGCCACCTCGTCGTGGTCGCCGCGCGCCAGGGCCGCGGCACGGCGAACGAGGGCGGCGGCGACGGGGTTGGCATGCGCCGCGGCGGTTGCCTTGGTCAGCAGCGCGCGGAGTTCTCGACTCCCGGAGAGCGCTGCGGCCTCGGCTTGGGCAGCGGCGTACCAAGGTCGCCACATGAGCGAGGTGGGGCTCCTGCGCCACTGCGGGTCATCCAGGTCGGCAGCCAGTTTGCCGAGCGCCTTGGACGGCTGGTTGCGGTGCAGGCTCAGCCAGGCATCGAGTGTCGGCGCCCAGCCGACGGCAGGCGCATCGGTGTGCGTCATGGAGCCGCCCCGAAGGTGTTCGGTGATGGCGCGCCACAACTCGAATTCACTGTCGTTGCCCAGGAGCCCGTGGGCCACCGCGAGTGAGTAGGTGCCGACCGCGAGGGTCGAGGCGCGGTGCCGACCGGCCCGCTCCCACGAGGTGAGGAAGCTGTCCCCGCGCCGGACTGCTCCCGTCAGATCCCCGGAGAGGAGGTCGACCTGGAACCGGCGAGCAAGGGCCGGGTGCGCGTAGTCGCGGTAGCAGGGAAGGGCGGCGAGACGTTCGGCATAGTCGCGCGCGCCGGCCAGCTCGCCGGCAGCCAGCGAGACCTCGCAGCCCATCAACAGGTAGTCGTTGAACGGGTACGCCGTGGCGGCACTGAGCTTCACGGCATTCATGAGGACGCCGCGTGCACGCACGGTGGCGAGCGCCTCGGTGAACGCTCCTGTTGCCAGCTGACGGCTACAGACGTTGTCCAAGGCGGCTGACGCCGTGATGGGAAGTCCGGCGGCGATCGCCTCGTCTGCGGTCCGCTGACCGACGGCCATGGCCTCGTCATCGTCGGCGGACAGGCACACTGCGCTTGCCGTCGCGACGGTCACGTCAGCAGTCGACCCCACCGCGGCCAGGCGGCGGGCTTCTGCGAGTCGGCGGGTGATCTCGGGCTGCTGGGGTGGATGAGCCATGATCCCCGAGTGGGCAGCGGCGAAGATCACCGACCAGGCGAGAGCATCGGCGGCTGCGTTCGGGTCGGACGCCGAGCCGGCCGTCTCTGCGGCTGTGTCGAGCAGTCTGATGGTCTCGTCGCCGACGAGCCGTGCCGCGGCGGCACCCGCAGCGAGGCGCAGTAGTCGCACCCGATCCTCGACGTCGGCGGCCGAGGCGGCAGCAAGGGCCTCGAAGCGATGCTGCGACTCCTCGAGACGACCGCGCAGGACGAGCGCCTCGGCGAAGTCCTCTCCGAGCGGGCTGATCTCGACGGGGCGGGTCAGCGCGGCGCGTACCTCGACCGCCAGTTCGTCGAAACGCTGACTCCAGATGTCGGGGTGTTCGGCGGACGTGAGGGACCGCAGGGTTGCGGCAGCCCATTGCGCATGCTGTTGCTGGACCCGCTGCGTTTGGTCGGCCAGCAGTTCGGCGGCGAACTGGCGAACGACTTCCTGGAAGTGGTACCTGGTCGGGTTGCCGGGCCGGACGTAGAGCAGGTGCTGGTCAGCGAGTGCGGCGAGCACCCGCGCCGCGTCCGCCGCAAGCCGATCAGACAGGGCGACCGTGTGAGCCGAGGCGACCGTGAACGGCCCGGCGAAAACGCACAGGGCAGCGAACATCTCCCGGGCTTCATCGTCGAGAAGGTCGACGCTCCAGCCGATGGTGGCCCGCAGCGATCGTTGACGAGCCCCGTCTTCGGAGCCCAGCAGCCGAAGCGGATCGTGGAGCCCTGCGGCAAGACCGTCGAGCCCGAGCGGTGGATAGCGCGCCGCGGCAAGCTCTATCGCCAGGGCCATCCCTTCCAGCCGGCCGCACAGCTCGGTGACCCGCGGGTCGTCGGGTACGACGCCCCCGGCCGCCTCGGCACGAATGCGGAAGAGCTGCACCGCATCGTCCGGAGACAGGCTGGGCAGCTCGTAGACCCACTCGTGTGGTGAGCGCAGCGGCGCGCGACTGGTGGCGACGACGGAGAGCCGGGGGCATGCCGCGACCAGCCGATCCAGATAGGCAGCGACGGCCGGTATCAGGTGCTCGCAGTTGTCGATCACCAGGACGGCGTCGCAGCGGCTCAGCACCTCGGTCAAGGTGTCGTCCAACGAGCGCCCCGGCGGCTCCGCCACCCCGACGACCGCCGCGACGGCAGGTATCACTGCGTCCGGTGAGGCGACCTGACTCAGGTCGATGAACCACGCTCCGTCGGGGCGGTCGCGGGCGACCTGCTCCACGGCATGAGTCGTGAGTCGGGTCTTCCCGACTCCGCCTGGTCCGGTCACGGTCACCCACCGGTGCTCGCGCACGCGATCCTGCAGGTCGGCGGTCTCGAGGCCGCGACCGACGAACCGGCTCGCCGGGTGGGGCCAATGGTGCAGACGACGCGGGCTCAGGAGGTCGAGTTCCTGAGCGCGGCGCGCCAGCGCTCGTCGATCGGAGACACCGAGCTTGCGGATGAGCGAGGACACGTGGGACTCGACGGTGCGCACCGAGAGCCACAGCCGCTCGGCGATCTCGACATTGGTCAGGTGCCCGGCGACAAGGACGAGGACGTCACGCTCCCGGTCGGTCACTCCGACCGGTGACGACGCCCGGGTCTTCATCCGCCGCAGTATCGCGCGTTCCACCGCCGGTCACCATCGCCCAGGGCTGCCGTCGGTCCCGCTACGCAGGCCGGTTCCGTGGTGACCACGGATGTGGAGTACCGCTGACCGGCGCGATTCTGGCTCGGAGCAGTCGAAGCCCTGATCCGAGGAGGAAGCATGACGTTCGACGCAGTCGCCTACAAGGCGACGACCAAGAGGCAGTGGGATGACGCCGCGGAGGCCTGGCACCGGTGGGGGCCGACCCTGGAGGACTGGCTGGGCGAGTCCACCGCCGCGATGCTGGACGCCGCCGGTGTGGGCGCCGGATCGCAGGTGCTGGACGTCGCCGGCGGCGCGGGCGGGCAGGCCATGGCTGCGGCCCGGCGGACCGGCCCCGCGGGGAGCGTCACCGTCACCGACATCTCACCGGCCATCTTGGCCTATGCGCAGCGCGCGGCCGACGAGAACGCCCTGCGCCACGTCACCACCGTCGAGGTGGACGGCGAGGAGATCGGCAGCACCTGGTCCGGGCAGTTCGATGCGGCCATCTCCCGACTGGGGCTGATCTACCTTCCGAACCGCGCGCGGGCACTACAGGGGATCCGGTCGAGCCTGCGCGACGGTGCGCGGTTCGCGGCGATCGTCTATTCGACCGCCGACCGCAACGCCTTCTTCGCCGAGCCGGTCGCCCTGATCCGCCGGCGTGCCGGGCTTCCGGCGCCGCTGCCCGGTCAGCCCGGGCCGTTCAGCCTCGGCGATCCGCAGGTCGCCGAAAGTGCCTTCCGGGAAACCGGTTTCACCGACATCAAGGTCGACACGATGTCCGCGCCACTGGTGCTGGCGTCAGCCGCCGACTGCGTCCGGTTTGAACGGGAGTCGTTCGGAGCCCTCCACCAGATGATGTCCGGACTCGAGGAGGATGAGCGCGAGCGGATCTGGGACGACATCGGGTCGACCTTGCAGGCGTACGAGACCGGCGAGGGTTTCGTGGGCCCCTGCGAGCTGCACGTCATCTCGGGCTCACGATGAACGGCCGGTTTACGGTGGCCGCCGTACAAGCGGCGTACGTCCTGCTCGATCGGGACGCCACCATCGCGCGGGTGGAGGAGTTGGTCGCCGAGGCCGCCGGGCTGGGTGCCGAGCTGGTCGTGCTACCGGAGGCGTTCATCCCGGGTACGCCGCTGTGGATCGACAGCGCACCCATCTGGGACGGTGACGGCCCGTGGTACGCACGGCTCGTCGAGCAGGCCGTCATCGTGCCGGGCCCGGTGACAGCCAGGCTCGGCGCAATCGCGCGGACGAATCGGGTGCACCTGGTCATCGGCGTGCAGGAACGTGAGCCACACGGCACCACCATCTACAACACCGTTCTCTACTTCGGATCCGACGGCCGGCTTCTGACCAAGCACCGCAAGCTGGTGCCCACCGGCTCCGAGCGCACCGTGTGGGGACAGGGCGACGGCTCGACCCTCGACGTCGTCGACACCACCCTCGGCCGCCTGGGTGGCCTCATCTGCTGGGAAAACTACATGCCGCTGGCGCGGTTCCACCTGTACGCGCAGGGGGTGCAGGTCTGGCTGGCGCCGACGCTGGCCCGTGGGGACGGCTGGGTGGCCACCATGCAGCACATCGCACGGGAAGGCCGGGTATGGGTCGTCGGGGTGAACCCGGCCCTGCATCGCAGCCAGATCCCCCACGACATACCCGACCGGCACCGGATCGCCCCGCAGCCGGACCCCGGAGACGGCGACTGGATCGAGCCCGGCAACAGCGTCATCTGCAACCCGGCCGGAGAGCTGGTCGCCGGACCTCTGCGGTTGCAGGAGGGGATCCTCACCGCCACCATCGATCTGAACCAGGTGGCCGAGATGCGCCGACAATTCGATCCCACCGGCCACTACCACCGGCCGGACATCTTCAGCCTGACCGTCGATACCAGGTCGAGGCGTGCCGTCACCACGACCACCCAGGGTCAGGCGACGCCCTCGCTTGCAGGGTGGTGAATGCCTTTTCGTGGACGTGGCGCCGGTCTAGGTTGCGTGTGTGGACGGCTCGGGAGTTGGGCGGGCGCGCTTCCGCGTGCTGGGTCCGCTGGTGGTGCTAGGCACGCAGGGGGAAGCGCTACCGCTGGGCGGGCGAAAGGCGCGTGCGCTCATGGCCGCGCTGCTGCTGCATCCCCGCCAGTCACATTCATCGCAGCGGTTGGTGGATTGGCTGTGGGGGGAATCTGCCAGCGCCGGCGCCATGACGACGCTGCGCACCCATGTTTCCAACGTCCGCCTCGTCCTGGAACGAGCCGGGGCGGCAGGGGCGTTGGTCAATCGATCCGGTGGCTACGCACTGATGGTGGACCCGTCGTCCATCGACACCGTCCTGTTCGAGCGCGGTGTGGAGGGCGGGCAGGAGGCATTGGCCCTGGGTGATCCCGCCGCTGCCCGAGCGAGACTGCAGGACGCATTGGCGTTGTGGCGCGGAAGCGTGCTCTCTGACCTGGGCGGCCCCGCTTTTGCGGAGGCGCGCGCCGCGCAGCTGGAGGAACTGAAGGTGGCCGCCGAAGAGGCGGCCGCGGACGCCGAGCTGGCGATGGGCCGTCATCGGGCGATCGTCGGGCGCCTGCAGTCGCTGGTGGCGGCGCACCCCTTTCATGAGCGCTTCACCGCTCAGTTGATGCTGGCCCTGTACCGCTGCGGGCGGCAGGCGGAGGCGTTGTCGGCGTACGGGTCGACGCGCCATCGACTGTCCGAGGACCTGGGCATCGACCCGGGACCGGAGCTTCGCGAACTCGAAAGTGCCATGCTCCGGCAGGATGTCGTCCTGCTGGGTGATGAGTGGGGTGAGCAGCCGCGCCCGGTTGTCCGTGCCGCCGTCCATCCGCCACCAGATGCGGTGTTCGCCGCGTTGCGCCGTACAGCCATGGTGGGTCGGACCCAGGAGCTGGCCCGGCTGCTCGAGCTGTGGTCGACCACGTCGGCGGGTGGAAACGCTGTCGCCTTCCTGTCGGCGCCGGTCGGCTTCGGCAAGAGCCGCCTGACGGCCGAGGTGGCGCACCGAGCCGCTGATGGCGGTGCCGTGGTGGTGGTCGGCCGGTGCACGGACGAGTCAGTGCCCTATCAGTCGCTGGCATCGGGATTCCGTGCGAGCACTCACATCTCGGCGGTGCTGAACTCTGCACCGGACGATGTCCGCGCCGCGCTCACGTTGCTGGTGCCCGCCGCGGATGGCCAGTCCGGCACGCCGCTCGGGCGGCCGGGTCGGCACGAAGCCATCGTGCAGGCGGTGCAGTGGTTGCTGCGGACGATTGCCGGCCAGCAGGGGCTGCTCCTGGTGATCGAGGATGCCGAGCGCATCGACATGGCGACCGCAACCCTGCTGCGGGATCTCGCGCTGCACCTTCCACCTGCAGTCATGCTCCTGGTCTGCCTTCGGGATCCACCCGGAAGTCGGCATCCCGCCCTGCTGCAGCTGCTCGGTGCTGATCCGGTGCGCCTGACCGCAGAGCACATCCGTTTACCGCCACTGTCCCTGACCGACGTCGCAGCCCTGATCACCGGAATGACCGGTGCCACTGCCACCGCCGACGTCGTCCGGCGACTTGCCGACCACACTGGTGGCAACCCCTTCTTCGCAGCCGAGATCGTCCGCGATCAAGGGCCGGCGATCCTCACCGATCACGCGGCATTGTCGACCGTGCCGGCCGGGGTGAGGGACGTTCTCCGGCAGCGGGTGTCGTCGTTCCCCGGGGCGACCCGCGAGGCCCTCGGCGCTGCCGCCGTGCTGGGCGTGGATGCGGATCTGACAACCCTTTCCGCGCTGGTGACCGCGTCGGAGGACACAGTGGTCGCGGACCTCGACCCTGCGGTGCGGGGCGGGTTCCTGGTGGAATCCGGCCAGTCCTGGGCCGGAGCGTTCTCGTTTCCGCACGAGCTGATGCGGGCCGCGGTCTACGCGGACATCCCGGTGCACCGCCGGCAGCGCCTGCACGTTCAGGCCGCGTCGGCATTGTTGTCCGCCCCCGTTGTCGACGACCTCACCGTGATCGCCGCCGCAACACACCTGCAGCGAGCGGGCGCGGCGGCTGATCCCGCAGCGACCATCGAGGTGAGCAGAAAGGCGTCCACCGCCGCTCGACGCGGGTTCGCCTGGGCAGAAGCGGTCCATCATGCGGAGTCCGCACTGACGGTGCTGTCCCGCACAGCGCCGCCGACGGAGCGCGCAGATGCCGAGGTGGACCTGGCCATCTTGCGATTGCGGTCCGGCATCGGCTACCAGCGCGCGATCGCACTGCTGGAGTCGGCCCTCACCACGTACGTGACCTCGGGCGACCGGGCCGCGGCAGGTGCGGTGCACAGCCGGCTCGGCGGCGCTCTGTGCGTTCACCACTCCGCGATGGACATTCCGCGTGCGCTCGAACACTTTCAGGCCGCGGAACGGTTGCTTCCCGATCCGGGCAACGTTTTCCATCTCCACCGGGGCAGGGCGCAGGCGGCGATGTACGGCCTGCGCACCGACATTCTCTCCGAGGCATCGACGTCGGCCGGGGAGCTGGCCGACCGGATCGGTCGTCCGGACTTGTCGGTGTTCGCCTTCTGGGGCCGAGGATGGGATGCCATCGACCGCGGCAACCCGGCCGCGGCGTTCGCCGCCCTGGAGCAGGGCTGGATGGTGGCCAGGGACCTCGGCGACGCCTACCTGGCATGGGGACCGGTCGAGGCCGCCGCCCTGTTCGCAACGGAGTTGCTGCTGGATCCCGCGGCCGGCCGGTCGTGGTGTCGGCGTGGGCTGAGCCAGCCTCGGTTCGACTCGTTCACCGATCCACACGCCAGCGTGGTCGACCAGCTGGGCGTGGCCATGATCGAGATGGGTGAGCTCGAGGGGGCTCGGCGCACGATCACACCGCTGCCGGCCGACGCGGTTTCCCGCCGGCTGCTCGGCTTCTGCGACGGGAAATGGGAGCAAGCTGTTGCCGACTGGGCGGCCGCGTTGCAGCGCGACGAGGACGCGGGAGACCGGCAGGACGCGCTGCTCAACGCACGATGGTGCGCGGAAGCCCTGCTCATGCTGGGTCGCGAGAACGAAGCGGTCGTCGTCCTCGATCGGGCTTTGGATGTTTCCATGGCCGGCCCGCAGGTGCCTTCGGAGGTGTGGATCCGCAGCCGCCTGGCAACGGTGACGGGAGCCGCCGCACCGGTAGTTGGCGCCGCACACGTGGCCCGCTGTGAGTCGATCATGGCGTCCGGGCAGGACTGGCGGGGTCTCCGCGGTGAGGTGCTGCTCGCCGCCGGGGTGGTCGACGCCGCCCGAGGCGCCTGGGCCGCGGCGCGGCAATCGTTCGACGACGCCGCGGCCGAGTTCCTGACCTACCGCCTGCCGTGGCGACGAGCTGCGACGTTCGCGGCGTGGGCGCGCGCTCTCTCCGCTGCCGGCTACGTCGGCGAGGCCGCGGACCGCCGGGAGGACGCTCGCCGGGTGTACCGGGGCATCGGCGCCGCCGAACGGTGGCTCCGGGTCGTCGACGAACCCGAGGCCGGGGGTGTCGCCTCGACGTCAACAACGCCTCAACGCGATCTCAACACGGTGGGGCGAGAGTCCTTCCATGACTTCAGCAGCGACGATCCCGCACCGGCGTCACCGCATGCATGAGCGTGCCCTCTCGGAGCATCAGCCGGCCGAGAGACCAGCGGCGGACTTCGACGTCGCGGTGGTGGGTGGGCGGTGCGCCGGGGCAAGCCTGGCGATTCGTCTGGCCCGAGGCGGCTGGCGGGTCGCCCTCATCGATCGTGACGACTTCCCGAGCGACACGGTGTCCACGCATGTGATGTTCCCGGACTCCCTTGCCCAGCTGGACGAACTGGGTGTGCTGGACCGTTTGCGGGCAGAGCACCGCCTTGCACCGGTGCAGTTCAGCTGGCGCGTTCTGGGCCGCGAGGTCGCCGGCAGCTTCAGCCCCGTGGGTGGACACGATCATTGCCTGTCAATCCGCCGGGTGACCCTGGATGCGGCGCTCATCCGGACAGCCGCCGACGCCGGAGTGAGCCTTCTCCTGGGCCGGCGCGTCACCGGGGTGATTGGCGGCGGAACCGTGTCCGACCCCGCGCGGGGAGTGATTCTCGACGACGGGAGCCACGTCACGGCGCGATGGGTGGCAGCGGCGGACGGACGGAACTCCACCGTCGCCAGACGGCTCGCCCTGACGACCGAAGAGGAACGGAGCGGCGACATGGCGTTCCTGCTCGCGTACTGGGCGGGGCTCCCCACGGCGCACTGGTGCCGCATCGACATGCACCTCGATGCGGGTGTGATGTCCGTGCCGGTCGAGGACGGGCTGCATCTCATCTCCGTCACCGGGCCCCGGGAACTGACCCGAGGGACCCCGGAGGAGCTGCAACGGCGCTACACCGCAGCGGTCAGACGGTTCCCGGCCGTGCTCAATCCGAGATTGCTGGACAGCGCCACACAGGTGGGCCCGGTGACGGCGGTGCCGGAGACGATGATGCGCGGATACTCCCGCGCGGCGAGTGGGCCCGGCTGGTTCACGGTGGGCGACGCAGGACACCTCAAGCACCCCTCGACCGCCCAAGGCATCGGGGATGCGCTCGCACACACCAAGTACGTCGCGGAACAGCTGCTGAACGGCGGTGATCTCGCCGGGTACGGGCGGTGGCGTGACGAACGCGCCGCGGACCACGCCGAATGGTCCTTCCGTGCGGCGCGCTTCCCGACCCCGGACGCCGAAAGTCTCTACGCCGGAATCGCCGCGGACCCCGACGCACGCCAGGACTTCCTCGACACGTTCACCAAACGCCGCCGGATGGCCGACGTGCTCACCCCGCAACGGGTGCAGCGGTGGCGCGCTGCCGCGGCGTACGAGGACGGGCTGCGCCGTCTTGACGCGCTTCTCGCCGAAGTGCCCCCTGCGCAGCTCACCAGCGTCGTGCCGGCCTGCCCCGCGTGGACGATCCGTGACCTTCTCGCGCACGTCGCGGGAGTTGCCACGGACGCCGGTCGAGGCGCGTACTACGCCGGTGCGCTCGACGCCTGGCACGACCCCGACCGCGCCGCGGGACGCGAGCGGTGGACCGCGAACCACGTGGACGCCCGTCGTCACGACAACGTCGAGTCTCTGCTGAGCGAACTTCACCGGCACGGGAACGACCTGGTGCAGGCCCTGCGCCAGGGCACCGGCATCGTCAAAGGGATGCCGGAGTGGATGATTCTCGCCCCAGTCGGCGATCTCGCCGTCCACCTCGACGACCTTCTCGAGACACTGCACGCCCCAGCGCACGTCAGCAGCCTGGTGACCCGCACCGGCTTCGCCCTGTACCGGGACTGGCTCGCCGGGCGCATCGCCCGGCTCAGTCTCCCGGCGCTGGAACTCACCGACGGCCAGCGACAGTGGACCGTCGGGCACGGCGATCCGGTCGCCACCCTTCACGGCGACCGCCACGAACTGTTCCGCGTCATCGCCGGACGGCGGAGCTCCGCCGACATCCTCGCAATGAAGTGGGTCGGCGATCCGACGCGGCACCTGCCGATCATCGCGCCATACCCAATTTCCGGCTGACACCCCCAGCAACGCCACCCCGCCGCTGTGCGTACGCCGGCGGAACCACGACAAACCCTTGAGGAAAGCAGCTTTGCCGTGCCCATCACACCTGTCATCCGCGGTCCGCCCGGTGCCTGTCGCCCGGTGCCTGTCGCAGTGCGCCGACGCGGGCAACCCGCCCGCATGACCCACCTGAATGTCTACAACGACAACACTTTCAAAGGAGAGCCAGTCATGACCAGCACGATTTCTGCCGTACACACCAATGACCCTGGCGACAGTGCGCTCAAGCAGCGGCACCGCGCGATGTGGGCCCTGGGCGATTACCCCTCGGTCGTCCAGGAGGTCGTCGGACCCCTCGGTCCGGTCCTGGTCGACGCCTCCGGCGTCGACGAAGGACAGGACGTTCTCGATGTCGCAGCCGGCAGCGGCAACGCCGCCATCCCCGCCGCCCTGCGCGGTGGCCGGGTCACCGCGAGCGATCTGACCCCCGAGCTGCTCGACGCCGGACGCCGGCACGCAGCCCCCGAGGGGGTCGACATCACCTGGGACATCGCCGATGCCGAGAACCTGCCGTATGACAGTGACAGCTTCGACACGGTGCTGTCTTGTCTGGGCGTCATGTTCGCCCCGCACCACCAGGCCGGCGCCGACGAGCTGATCCGGGTGACCCGGCCCGGCGGGAGGATCGGGCTGCTGAACTGGACACCGGAGGGGTTCATCGGCCAGATGTTCGCCACCATGAAGCCCTACGCGCCGGTTCCGCCGCCCGGCGCACAGCCGCCGCCGCTGTGGGGCAACCCCGACCACGTGCTGTCGCTGTTCGGGGACCGGGTGACCGATGTGCGGTTCGAGCGCCGCACCCTTACCGTGACCCGCTTTCCGGGCGACGCGGATTTCCGGGAGTTCTTCAAGGCCGCGTACGGGCCCACGATCGTGACCTACCGGAACATCGCCGATGACCAACAGCGGGTCGCCGAGCTCGACCGGGCACTGGACGACCTGGCCCGCCGGTTCCGCACCGCGGGCGGCAACAGGGCAATGGAATGGGAGTACCTGGTGGTCACCGCTGTCAAGAAATCGGTGCCGATCGGCTGACATCGCAGCTGTTCCCGCATGTCCCGGGTCCCGAGTTCATCACTCGTCGGAACCGGGACACGCGGCGTTTCCACACCTCATCACTGTCACACCGAAACCAACTCAGCCTCAACGAATACTCAACGCCGATCGCCGAGACTTGTTTCATCACAGACTGACTCGGACAGCAGTTGGTCCCGACGAGAGGACGATGATCATGCTTCGTATCGGAAAGCGATGCACGTTGTGCCTGAGCAGGCTGTACCTGCGGGGGGGCTTCACCGTGTGTGCACACTGCGACCTGGAAGGCCTGCCTGACGTCGAACGTCACGCCGTCACGCCGGCCACCCCGAAGTAGATCAGGGCCGCCCGACCGTCGCGAATTCGGACCGGGTGAGCCAGTGGGGGAGGTTCCGCTGCACGGTGGCCGGACCGTCGACCCGAAGCTCTCCGGACCGGAATGCCTGCGCCCACGCGACGCCGCCGCGCCAGAGGCGGGTGAACAGGCGTAACGGCGTGTCGATCCGGCCGGCCAACGGGTGACCGGGATCGAAGTCGCACAGGTTCACAGGTTCCTGGCTCAGTACAAGCCACCAGTTCCGTTGGTTCGGTGGAACATCGCTGAAGCAGAACTGCAGAACCGTTCGACTCGGCGGAAAGGCATCGGCGTCGACGTTGCGCCGGACGTCCCACATCAGCAGGTGGGGGTCGTGGTCCTGTTCGCCGAGTTCGGGCATCCACCGGATGCCCCACCGGCCAATGGATTCCACGACCGGCTGCAGCTCGCGGCCCGCAGGTGTGAGCGTGTAGTACACCCGCTTGCCCTGCTCGTGCCGATCGATCACGCCGGCCCGGGAAAGGGCCCGCAGGCGCGTCGACAGCAAGGTCGGCGACATCTTCGGGACCCCACGCTGGAGGTCACCGAAAGTTGACTGCCGGCGGGCGGCGTTCCGCGCCGACCTGGTCGCCCTCGCCGAGCAGTTCAACCTCGCCACGGATGGCACCTTCGTGTCCGAGTGGGAGTACCTGCTGGTCTCCGCGCGCAAGCGCTGATCGCCACACCGTCGCGCCGGCGGTCCCGGCATTTGCAGGCACTCAGGGGGCAGAGGCTGCCGGTGACATCGGCCACCCCGCGGGCCGACGCTCTCCCGTGGAGAACCCGGTTCCTACCCGGCCGGGGCCACCGTCACGCGAGGAGCAGCCCATGACAGCTCAACCACCGGCCTCAGCGAACCGTCGAGGCGGTTCTCTGGTGCACCGACTGATCGCCGGAGTCCTCGTGACGTCGTTGACAGCGGCGTTGTCCGTCCTCATGGCCACCGCAGCGTCGGCGGCGCCGACATTCAAGATGCCGTTCCCCTGCGGGCAGACCTGGGTGGCCAACAACGACAATTCCAGCGCGCACGTCGCCGAGGAACTCGATTTCAACCGCGGATCCACCGCCGCGGACGATCGCGGTGACACCGTCGTCGCGACCGCTGCCGGGACCGTGAAGACGGCCAAGAATCAGGGCACCGTCAACGGCTACGGCAACCTGGTCACCATCGACCACGGGGGCGGCTGGGTCAGCTACTACGCGCACCTCGAGACGTTGGCGGTTGTCAGCGGACAGGCCGTGCTGCAGGGCCAACCGATCGGGTCGGTCGGAAACAGCAGCTACCGCAACATCACCCCGCACCTGCATTTCGAGATCCGTCTCGGTGCAGGTTATCCCGGCAACATCCGCGCGGTCCCCGGCTACAGCTACGCCAAGGGTGGCAGCCAGAGCATGAAGTCCAACAACTGCGCCACCAAGCAGGACCCGGCGGCGCTGTGCGGCAGTGGCTACGTCGTGAACGACACCGCCAAGCTCGGATCCGTCGGCGCGGTCGTCCTCACCTACAACAAGGCGGCCAAGAACAATTGCGCCGTCACCCTCAAGTTCGGCAATCTCGGCAGCCGCACGGCGACCAGTGTGTACATCACCCCGCAGGGACAGTCGAAGAAGTCCGACTCCGGCAACTTCTTCGAGTACGCCGGTCCGGTCCGCACCAATTCACCCACCTGCATCAAGTGGGGTGGCGCCATCGGTGGCTCGTCCTACAACAGCCGGTCGGAGCATTGCTGATGCCGGTCCCGATTCGTCAGCACCGGATTGCGACGCTGATCGCTGCTATAGCAGTTGCGGTGGCCGGCCACGTCGCGGTTCCGTCCGGCGCGAGCGCCGCACAGCAGGCGGCGGCGCTACCGGTCGTCAACATGGACGCCGTTCTCAAGGCAGCGCAATGGGATCCGCAGAAGGCGGGTTCCGGCATCACCCGCGGATCAGGACCGAGCGTCCTTCTCGTTGAAAAAGCGCTCAATGCCAAGGGTCTGCTGAACGGCGCCTACGTCGATGGGCATTACGGGACGTCGACGGTGACCGCATGCACCCGCTGGCAACGACAACTCGGCTACTCCGGGCTCGGGGCCAATGGGATCCCCGGAGAGACGTCGCTGAAGAAGCTGGCGACCAATCGCTTCACGGTCACAGCTGTGGTGCGGCCGGGCGCGCGGGTGCTGTTCGACGGGCAGACGGTTGATGCCCGGACGGCGGCCATGCTCACCGAGGCGGCATCGATCCTCGGGACGTCGCTGCGGCTGGACCAGGGTTCCTACAGCACGTCCGACCCCACGTCGGCGGGTACCCATGCGGGCGGGGGAGCCGTCGACGTCAATGTCGATGGGTGGTCCGCCGCTCGTCGCCGAACGGTCGCCGGCGTGCTGCGCAGCGTCGGCTTCGCCGCGTGGGTGAGAAGCCCGACCGAGGGGGACTGGCCGTGGCACATCCACGCCGTCGCGATCAGCGACCCGGATCTGGCCCCGGAGGCCCAGGCGCAGGTCGGTGACTACTACCTGGGCCGGAACGGGCTGAAGAACAACGGACCCGACACCGGTCCCGCCGGACCCAAGGTGACCTGGGAGGAGTATCTGCGACAGCAGTGACATTCTGGACGCCAAGAATCGTCCAGCGTTCGTGAAGGAGTCTGCTGTGCCCACACTGGTCGTCGGCGTTCCCATGGAGATCAAGAACAACGAGAACCGGGTGTCGGTGCAGCCCGACGGGGTCGCCGAACTGGTCCACGACGGCCACCGGGTGCTGGTCCAGTCCGGCGCCGGCGACGGGTCGCGGTTCACCGACGCGGAGTACGCGGCGGCCGGTGCGACGGTGGTCGGCACCGCCGATGAGGTGTTCGCATCGGCGGACCTGATCGTCAAGGTCAAGGAGCCCATCCCGGCCGAGTACCACCGGTTCCGCGAGGGCCAGCAGCTCTTCACCTACCTGCACCTGGCCGCCGATCGCGAACTCACCGAGTTCCTGATCGCCAAGAAGATCGATTCCATCGCCTACGAAACGGTGCAGACCCCGGACCGGAAACTTCCGCTGCTGACCCCGATGAGCGAGGTCGCCGGCCGGTTGGCCGTACAGGCCGCCGCCCACGCCCTGGAAAGCCCGGCCGGTGGCGCCGGCATCCTGCTCGGCGGTGTACCCGGCACCCCGGCAGCGAAGGTCACGATCATCGGCGGCGGCGTGTCCGGCACCGAGGCCGCCAAGATCGCGCTGGGCATGCGGGCCATCGTCCGGGTTTTCGACACCAACCCGGCGCGGCTCGCCTACCTGTCGGACATCTTCGGCGGGCGGCTGGATCTTGTGACCCCGAACCGGGCGCGGCTGGCCGCGTACATCGCCGACTCCGACGTCGTCATCGGGGCGGTGCTGGTGCCCGGCGCGAAGGCGCCCAAGCTGGTCAGCCGGGAGATGATCGCCAGCATGCGACCCGGCAGCGTCGCGGTGGACATCGCCATCGACCAGGGCGGTTGCTTCGAGACCAGCCGCGCCACCACCCACGCCGACCCGACCTACGTCGAGGAGGGTGTCGTGCACTACTGCGTCGCCAACATTCCCGGCGCGGTCGCCCGCACCTCGACACTGGCCCTGACCTCCGCCACGCTGCCGTACCTGGTCAAGGTGGCCGGGAAGGGGATCGCCGGAGCGGCGGCGGCCGACCCCGCGCTCGCGCTGGGATTGAGCACTCTGCGCGGGCATCTCGTCAACGAGCCGGTCGCGCAGGCGCACGGCCTGGCCTACCGCAAACCGGCCGAGCTGCTCATGTGACGCCGCATCAGAAGGGCGCGATGCCGGAACGGTCGACGAACGTGCCCGTCGGGCCGTCGCCGCCGCGGGTGGCAAGGTCGAAGACCGCGTCCGTTCCCTCCTGGACGGTCTGCCGGCCGCGGTGCCCGTTGAAGTCGGTCGCCGTGTAACCGGGATCCGCTGCGTTGATGCGCATCTCAGGAAATGCCCGGGCGTATTGGACCGTCAGCATCGTGACGGCCGACTTCGATGACGTGTAGAGCGGCGCGTTGACCATCGATTCGATCCGGTCTGGATTGTGAACATGGTCGAACGATCCCAGGCCGCTGGTCACGTTGATGATGGTCGGAGCCGCGGAAGCGCGCAGCAGCGGGACGAAGGCGCTGGTCATCCGAACGATGCTGACGACGTTGGTGTCGAAGACGGCGGTGGCGTCCTCCGCCGTCAGCGCCGCGGCCTCCTTGTGCGGGCCAGGGATGCCGGCGTTGTTGATCAACACGTCGAGACCCCCTGCGGCGGCGATGGTATCGGCGGCGGCGGCAACCGACGTGTCGCTGGTGACGTCGACTTGCACGAACCGGCCGCCGAGGGCGTCCGCCGCCCTGTGACCGCGCTCCGGGTCGCGCGCACCCATCCACACGGTGTGCCCGGCGGCGATGAGGCGGCGGGCGGTTTCGTAACCGAGGCTTCTGTTGGCGCCGGTGATCAATGTTGTTGTCATGCTTCGAGTCTGCGGCGCCACCGCCCGCTCATCCAGGCCCAGCCGTGCATATGGACCCGCAGTACCACCCTGGTCGACGCCGGCACTGTCAGACTGGGATCCATGCAGGATTCACACGGCGAGCTAGGGACGATGCTGCGTGCCTGGCGCGACCGGCTCTCACCGGTCGACGTCGGTCTTCGGGTGAGTGATCCACGACGAGCGGCCGGCCTTCGCCGCGAGGAACTCGCCGCGCTGGCCGGGCTGAGCGTCGACTACGTGGTGCGCCTGGAGCAGGGGCGTGCCCGCCGGCCGTCCGCCCAGGTGGTGTCGTCGTTGGCCCGGTCACTGCAACTGAGCGACAGCGAGCGGGATCACCTGTTCGTCCTCGCCGGGCTGCTGCCACCCTCACCCAGCGAGGTGCCCGCGCACATCCCGCCGAGCGTGCAACGCCTGCTGGCCCGCCTCGGTGAGATCCCGCTGGCGGTGTTCACCGCGTCCTGGGATCTGCTCAGCTGGAGCCCGTTGTGGGTTGCCCTGCTCGGCGAACCGCTGCGACCGGGTACGGGCCGGCCGAACCTGTTGCGGGCCCACTTCGCCGGCGCGTCCATCGGCGATGCGAACAACCGGATCATCAGCCGGACAGTCGGAGTTGACGCGTTCGGCGCTTCGCTGGTGGCCGATCTGCGCAGGGTCCGTGGCCGGTACCCCGATGATCCGGGCGTCACCGCGCTGATCGAGGAGTTGCTGTCGGCGAGCGACCGGTTCCGCGAGCTATGGGAGAGCGGCGCGGTGGGCGAGCACAGATCGGAACGGAAAGTGGTGCGCCATGACGTCGTCGGCGACATCGAGCTGGACTGCGATGTCTTCAGCGTCTCCGGCACTGACCTGCGCATCGTCGTCTACACAGCGGCTGACGGGTCGGCGGCGGCCGAGAAACTCGACTTCCTGCGGGTGACCGGAGCGGCTCCGCTCGGATCAGCGCGCTGACATGTGGTGGCGCCCGATAGGCAGCATCAGCGGCTTGCCGGTGGTCGGGTCGTGGATGATCTGGCTGTCGAGCCCGAAGACCGCCCGAACCGTTTCCTCGGTCAGCACGTCCGCCGGATCGCCGGCCGCGTGCAGCCGGCCGGCCGCGAGGGCAATGAGGTGATCGGCATACCGCGCGGCCAGGTTGAGGTCGTGCAACACCATCACGATGGTGGTTTCCCGGTCGCGATTGAGGTCGGTGAGCAGGTCGAGAACCTCGATCTGATGGGACACGTCGAGGAAAGTGATCGGCTCGTCCAGCAGCAGTAGATCGGTCTGCTGCGCCAGGGCCATGGCGATCCACACACGCTGACGCTGGCCGCCGGACAACTCGTCCACGGGCCGGTCGGCGAGTGGCAGGGTGTTGGTCGCCTCCAGCGCCGCTGCCACCGCCACGTCGTCCGCGCCGCTCCAGCGCGAGAACAGCCGCTGGTGCGGATGGCGGCCACGGCCGACCAGGTCGGCAACGGTGATGCCGTCCGGCGCGATCGGCGACTGCGGCAGCAGACCGAGTGTCCGGGCCAGCTCCTTCGCGGGCAGCTGGTGAACAGCCTTGCCGTCCAACAGGATTCGTCCCGTGCGCGGCGCGAGCAGGCGCGACATCGACCGCAGCAGCGTCGACTTGCCGCAGGCGTTCGCGCCGACGATGGCGGTGACCTTCCCGCAGGGCACGGCAAGGTCGAGCGATTCGAGCACCAACCGGTCGCCGTAGCCGACGGTCAGCTCCTCGGCGGCCAAGGTGTGATTGCTGGTCACAGTGATCCTCTGACCCGGTTGCTCCGGACCATCAGGTAGATGAGGTAGGGCGCTCCCAGTACCCCGGTGATGACTCCCACGGGATAGCGCGCTCCGAAGGCGTACTGGCCGACGAAGTCCGAGACCAGGACGAGGATCGCGCCGACGAGCGCGGCCGGCACGAAGAGCGAACCGTTCGGGCCGACGAAGCGGGCCGCGATCGGGCCGGACAGGAAGGCGACGAATGCGATGGGTCCGGCTGCTGCCGTCGCGAATGCGGCCAGGCCGACCGCGCCGACGATGGCCACCAGTCGGGTCCGTTCGATCCGGACGCCGAGCGCGGACGCCGCGTCATCCCCGAGTTGCATCATCGACAGGTTGCGGGATCGGCCCAGCACCACAGGGGCCAGCACGATGAGCGCGACAACGCTGGGCGCGAGCCGATCCCAGGTGATTCCGTTGAGGCTTCCGGTCAGCCAGCGACTGGCCGCCTGGATGTCCCATTGCCCGGCCACCGACAGCACGTACGCGGTCACGCTGTCGAGCATCGCGGCGATGCCGATCCCGATCAGGATCAACCGGGTGCCGGCCACCCCGTCCTTGAATGCCAGGACATAGACCAGCACTGCCACCGCCAAACCGGCGACGATGGCGAAAAGCGATACGAGCGAAGGGTTCAGGGACAGCACGACGATGGCGAACACGGCGGCTGCGCCCGCGCCGGAACTGATCCCGATGACGTCGGGACTGGCGAGTGGATTCCGCAGCATCGTCTGAAACGTCACCCCGGCGAGACCGAAACTGAGTCCGGCGACGACGGCCAGGGTGGCCCGCGGCAGCCGCAGATCCCCGACGGTGAATGATGCGCCGGGGACGTCCCCACCGAACACGACCCGCGCCACATCCGAGGGGGAATAGTAGGTCTGCCCGAACATCAACGAGGCGCAGAAACCACCGATGACGGCCAGCGTCAACGCTGCGATGACCACGCGGCGACGGTAGGTGCGCCTGGCCCGGCCGGCGGAGACCGTCCGGATGGCGTCGTCGGTGGCAACCAGACCGGTGCTCACAACTCGCGGACCTTCTGTCGCCTCACGATCGCGATGAAGACGGGAGCGCCGATGATGGCCGTGATGATGCCGACGTCGATCTCGCTCGGCCTGGCGACGATTCGGCCGACGATGTCCGCCGCGACCAGCAGGCACGCGCCGGCCAACGCCGAGAACGGCAGCAGCCAGCGGTAGTCCACTCCGATCAGCAGGCGACAGAAGTGCGGGACGACGAGCCCGACGAACGCGATCGGCCCTGCCACCGCGGTCGCCGCGCCGCAGAGCAGCACCGCGGCCAGGGCGGCCGTCGCCCGGGTCGCTGTCACCCTGACCCCGAGGGCGGCGGCCACGTCGTCGCCGAGCGCCAGCGAGTTGAGGTTTCGCGCAGCGACAACGCTGATGGCCACTCCCACCGCCAGGAAGGGCCATACCTGACTGATGCTGTCGAAGGACGCGCCGCCGACACCGCCCACCTGCCAGGAACGGACCAGTTCGGCGATGTCGCCGCGCGGCAGGGCGACGGCGGTGATGAAGGAGGCCAGCGCCGCGGACGTCGCCGCACCGGCCAGTGCGAGTTTCAGCGGAGTGGCGCCGCCTCGTCCGAGCGATCCCACCGTGTAGACGAACAGAGCGGCGACCGCCGCTCCCGCGATGGCGGTCCAGATGTAGCCCGTTGCCGACGAAAGACCGAACCAGGCGATGCCGACCACCACGGCCAGTGACGCCCCCATGTTGACCCCGAGAATGCCCGGGTCGGCCAGTGGATTACGGGTGACACCCTGCATGATCGCGCCGGCCAACCCAAGCGCCGCGCCGACCAGCAGGGCGAGGACAGTCCGCGGCACCCGTTTGACAACGGCTGCCTGGCCGAGGTTCTCGGTGGATCCGCCGATCCCCGCGACGATGTCGGTCCACGAGACGTCACGCGACCCGATGACGACCGACAGGGTCGCAAGGACTGCCATGACGACAATGGTGAGCGCCGGCCACAGCAGCCGGGTCCGCTGCGGACGCCGCCCGGAGGCGACGTCCGCAGCGGGTTCCGAGTCCAGCAGGGTCATTTCGCCTTGTCGGCCGCAGCGGCGAGCTGCGCGACATACTCGTCCAGCACGAACGGGATGGCGAGCGGGGTCGGATTGGCGCCCGTGCTGAGCGGGCTGCTGGCGGGCAACGTGACGATCGCCCCGTTCGCCACTGCGGGCATCTTGGACAGCAGTGGGTCGGCCTTCAAGGTGTCGAGCAGTTCATCGTCCCCGTAGGTGACGATGATCTCCACGTCGTCGAAGGTGTCGATGCGTTCGGCGCTGACCTTGCCCACGAACTGGTCGTCGGCGGCGGAAGCGGCCGCAACGCTCTTCGGTGTGGACAGGCCGAGGTCCTCGAAGAACAACGCCCGGGTGTCGTTCGAGGTGTAGAAGCTGACCTCGCTCAGGTCGGTGGTGTCCACGTGGGTCAGGAACATCGTCGACTTGTCCTGCAGTTGTGGGTGTTTCGCCACCGCGGTGTCGATCTGCTGCTCGATGTCCGCGATCATCTGCTTGCCCTCGGTCTCGAGACCCAGTGCGCGGCTCTCCATCTCGATGGTCTCGCGCCAGGACGTCGACCACGCCGCCTTCGGGTAGGCCACGACAGGCGCGATCTTGCTCAGCGTGTCGTAGTCCTCCTTCGTCAGCCCCGAATAGGCCGCCAGGATGACGTCGGGTTTGGTGTTGGCGACGGCCTCGAAGTTGATGCCGTCCGTCTCGTCGAACAGCGCGGGCGCCGGACCGCCCAGTTCGTCGAGCTTTTCCTTCACCCACGGCAGCAGTCCGTCGGCGTCGTCGTCACCGAAATTGGCGGCCGCCATGCCGACCGGTACGATTCCGAGCGCCAATGGAACCTCGTGATTGGCCCACTGCACGGTCGCCACGCGTTCCGGTTTCGCCTCGATCGTGGTGGTTCCGAACGCATGGGTGATGCTGACCGGGGCCCATCCGGCGTCAGTCGCGGAGGTCGGCTCGTCGGCCGAGGTCGACGACGAGCAGGCGGCAAGGCCGACGGTGACCACCATTGCGGCGGACAAGCCGATCAGTCGTGATGTTCGGAGCATCGATTTCCTTCCGTTGATGGCCGCAACCGGTGCGGGCGAGGTTAGGCTAACCTAAGACCAAGATGATGTTGAACCACCCCGCCAAGCCCGAGGAGGCCTCGTGACGGCAGCGCGCACGAAGACACGGTTGACGCACACGCTGACCGTGCGGTCCACCTCGTGGTTGTCGCCGCACCTGGTGCGGGTGTTCTTCGAGGCGGAGTCGCTGCCCGGCTTCAGCGTCGACGGATACACCGATTCCTACGTGAAGCTCTCCTTCGACGGCAGTCCGACGACCCGCACCTATACGGTGCGCAGCGTCGATCCCATTGAGGGCCGGCTTGCGATCGATTTCGTCACGCACGGCGATCTCGGCATCGCGGCGCCGTGGGCAACCCGAGCCACACAGGGGCAGCGGTTGGTCGCCACCGGGCCGGGCGGGGCCTACCGTCCGGACCCGACTGTGAAATGGCACCTGTTCGCCGGTGATCTGTCCGCGCTCCCGGCCATTGCGGCGTCCCTGGAATCGCTACCCGAAAACGCGCGTGCCACCGCGTGTCTGGAGATACCCGACCCGAGTGACGAAATTCCGCTCGACACCCCGTCCGGAGCGGATGTGCGCTGGTTGGTCAATCCCGATCCGTCGGACACCGCGTTTCTCGCCCGGTCGATCGATGCCCTGTCCTGGCCGGTGGCCCCGTCGGGCTCGTTGGGAATCTTCGCCCACGGCGAGCGGGAGTCGATCAAGGCGGTGCGCGCCGTTCTGCGTCGGCGGCAGGTGCGGCGCGAGGCCGTCTCGATTTCCGGGTACTGGGCCCGGGGACGCACCGAGGACGCCTTCCAGGCCGAGAAGAGACTGCCGATCGGTCAGATCGACTGACCCCCGGGCGAGCGCCGCCGACGGGAAGCTGGTGAGGTTGTCCGATGACGGTTGGAACGCAGTACCCGTCGGGGGTCATCGGGTTGGCGGGACGGGTCGAACACCTGCCCGAGGTCCGGAGCGCCGAGGTCCGGCTGGGCGGAGCGGTCTTGCCGTTGGTCAGCCCGGCGAGGGTGTACATCTGCGGGATCACCCCGTATGACGTGACCCACCTGGGTCACGCGGCCACGTTCGTGTGGGCCGACGCCGCACAGTCGGTGCTGCGGTCGGTCGGCGTCCAGACCGTTTCCTGCCGCAACGTCACCGATGTCGACGACGTGCTCACGTCCGCCGCGGGCGAGCACGGCCGGCACTACGACGAATACGCGGTGTACCAGGAGTTCCTGTTCGAGCAGAGCATGGCGGCGTTGCGGGTGGCGCGGCCCACTCACAGCCCCCGGGCGCGGCATTCCGTTCACCAGGTGCAGCAACTCGCAGCGGCCCTGATCGCCACCGGGAACGCCTACGAAAGGGCCGGGTCGGTGTTCTTCCGCGGCGAGAGCGCCGTCACCGCATCCGGTCTGACCCGGGACCGGGCGCTGGCCCTGGCAGCCGACTTCGGCGACGACCCGGACGATCCAGCGCGTGACGACCCGTTCGATGTCCCCGTGTGGCGTCCGTCGACCGAGCGGGATCCGGCCTGGCCCAGCCCATGGGGGTGGGGCCGTCCGGGCTGGCACGCGGAATGCGCGGCGATGGCGATGGGATCGTTCGGGCCGAGCGTGGACCTGCTGGTCGGCGGCGCGGACCTGGCCTTCCCGCACCACGCCTACCAGTCGGCGATGGTCCAGGCGGCGACGTCAGTGACGCCGTTCGCGCGCCGCGCGATGCATGTCGGCGCCGTGCACCGTCGCGGCGCGAAGATGGCGAAGTCGACGCGCAACCTCGTGCTCGTCGACGAACTGCTCCGCAGCCATCCCGCTGCCGCGATCCGGCTGTTGCTGCTGGATCGTGCTTGGCAGACCGAGTGGGAGTTCCACGAGGCAGATCTGGACGCGGCGGCAGCCGATCTGGAGACCCTGTATGCCGCGGCCGGCCGGCCGGACAGGTCCACCTCCGCCGCCGATGCGGTCACCGCGTCCCTGCTGAACGACCTCGACGTTCCCACAGCTCTCACGATCGCCCGGCAGGACGGGGGAGAGGCCGCACGCGGCCTGCTGCGACTGCTCGCGCTGTCGTGACCGCAACGGCGCGACACGCCGGTTCAGCCGGTCGGCGGCGTGAGCAGTTCCCGGAGGTGCGAGGCGGTGGGAACCCGACCGGACAGCACCAGTTTCTCGTCGACAACCAGTGCGGGAGTTGCCATCACGCCGTAGCCGGCGATGGTGGGGTAGTCGGTCACCTTCTCGATGGTGGCATCGAGCCCGAGTGAATCGACGGCCTCCCTGGTGACGCGTTCAAGATTCTTGCAGTTGGTGCAGCCGGGGCCGAGAACCTTGATGATCATGGCGATCTCCTTCGTACGAAGCGTGATTGGTCAGGCGAGGAGCAGATTGAACAGGTAGCCGATGGCGATGATCCCGGTGGCGGTGACGCCGACGAACGCCCCGAGCAGGGGTGGCTTGAGCACCCGGCGCAGCAGGATCAGCTCGGGCAGGCTGAGGGCGACGACGGCCATCATGAACGCCAGGAGGGTCCCCATCGGTAGGCCCTTGTCGTAGAGGGCCTCGACCATCGGCATGATGCCGGCGGCGTTGGAGTACAGCGGCACACCGATGGCGACGGCGACCAGGACGCCGAACGGGTTGCCGGGCCCGGCGTAGGTGGTGAAGAAGTCGGTCGGCACCCACCCGTGGATCACCGCGCCGAGCCCGATCCCGACCAGCAGGTACGGCCAGATCTTCTTCAGGATCGTGCCGACCTCCTCGACACCCATCTGGATGCGCTGGTCGAAGGTGAGCCCGGCGGCCGGGTCGACGGCCTGCCCGCCCAGCTTCGTCTCGAAGACGAAAGGCTCCACCCACTTCTGGACGCCGAGCCGGCCGAGCACCCAGCCGGCGACGATGGCGACGACGAGGCCCGCACCGATGTAGACGGCGGTGACCTGCCAGCCGAACAGGCTGAACAGCAGGCCGATCGCGATCTCGTTGACCATCGGGCTGGCGATCAGGAAGCTGAGCGTCACCCCGATCGGCACCCCCGCCGCGACGAAGCCGATGAACGCGGGCACCGCACTGCAGGAGCAGAACGGCGTCACGACACCGAGCCCGGCGGCGACCACGTTGCCTGCGCCCTCGCGTCGGCCGCCGAGCAGCGCACGGGTGCGTTCGATGCTCATGTACGACCGGAGCACCGTGACGATGAAGATGATCAGCACCAGCAGCAGTGCGATCTTGACGGTGTCGTAGAGGAAGAAGTGCAGCGTCTCGGTCGCTCTGTCGTCCGACGCCATGCCGAACCCGTTGTACAGCAGGGCATCCCATAACCAGCCGTTGATCCAGTACACCAACGCCCAGACCGCTGCCGCCGCCACGAGGACGAGGACCTGTGCGCGGTGGGTGGTGGGGATGCGTTCGGCGATGCTCATCACGGCACCGGCGAATCCTCGCGGGTCCCTGGCAGGGCTTCATGCAGACGGTCATGAGCGGTTGGTGCGAGGGCGTAATCGATCCACCGGCCGCGCCTGCTCGAGGTGACCAGGCCGGCTTCGCGCAGCACCTTGAGGTGGTAGCTGAGCAGATTTCCGGCGATCGGCACCTGCTCCTGCAGGTTGCACACACACGATTCCCCGCCGGTCAGGTGCTGCAGCAGTCTCCACCGAACCGGATCCGCCACGACCGCGAGCAGCTCCGCGCCCCGCAGCTCGGATGTCATCTCAGTCGTGATTGCACCAGTCACACTTGAAGTGTTCACTGCGGCGGCCCCTGGGCACAGGGGCGAACGTCCTCACATCAGGGTGTCGGCGAGTTGCCGCACCCGGGCGCTGATGTCGTCGCGGACCAGGCGCATCCGCTCGATGCCGTCGATGCCGCGTGCGGATGGTTCGTCGGTGTCCCAGTTCTCGAACCGGGTGCCGGGCAGCGGATCGACCCGGACCTCCCGGCCGAGGGTCACCACGAGGTCGGCGTCCTCGATCATCCGCCGGGTCAGGGCCTTGGGCACCTCGTCGGTGATGTCGACGCCCACCTCTCGCAGCGTCCGCGCCGACAGTTCGTTGACCGCCGCGCCGGGCGTGGTTCCGGCCGAGTCCACGATGACGCGGTCCCCGACGATGCTGCGCATCAGTCCGGCGGCCATCTGGGATTTCCCGCCGTTCTTGACACAGACGAAGAGCACTGACGGGACTCGCGCCTCGGTGGGGATGCTCATCGGATTCAGGCGTTGGCGGGGAGTAGATCGGTGACGAGATTTTCCACCCGGCCGCGGATGTCGTCGCGGACCTTGCGGACCATCTCGATGCCCTGCCCGGCCGGGTCGTCGAGTTGCCAGTCCTCGTACCGCTTGCCGGGGAAGATGGGGCAGGCGTCGCCGCAGCCCATGGTGATGACCACGTCGGAGGCATGCACGGAGTCGGTGGTGAGGATCTTGGGCGTCTGGGTGGAGATGTCGATGCCCTCTTCGGCCATCGCCTGGACGGCGACCGGGTTGACCTTGTCACCGGGGATGGACCCGGCGGAGCGGACCTCGATCCGGCCCTGGCCGAGGGCGGTCAGGTACCCCGCGGCCATCTGGGATCGGCCGGCGTTGTGAATGCAGACGAACAGCACTGCGGGCTTCGCGGACATCGTGTCTCCTTCTCGAGCGGCGGGTGGTGGGGTGGGCGTCATGCTGTCGTGCTGGGTGCCGGTTCGTGCGCCGCTTCCGGCTCTGGCGGCGCGGTCGTTCGGTCCGGGAACATGATCACGACCACGCCCAGGCCGATTGCGGCGCCGACGATCTGCGCGCCGACGTAAAGCGGCACCGACCCGGGCGCGATGCCGGCGAAGGTGTCGGTGAACACCCTGCCGATGGTGACGGCGGGATTGGCGAACGACGTCGAACTGGTGAACCAGTACGCGGCGCCGATGTAGGCGCCGACCGCGACCGCCGACAGCACATGGCGACCGGTGCGGGCGAGCAGAAAGATCAACGCGACCAGTCCCGCGGTGGCGACGATCTCGCCGATTCCATGGCCGGTTGTTGCTCGTTCGGTGGTGGAGATCTGCGCGGCCGGCAGATCGAACATGACGTTCGCGAGCACGGCACCCGCAATGCCGCCGACGACCTGCGCGGCAAGGTACGGAAGGACGAGCCGACCCGGGATCCCGGTACCACGGTGCCTGCCCAGCAGCCAATCGGCAGCGGTGACAACGGGGTTGAAATGCGCACCGGAGATCGGCCCGAACATCAGGATCAGGACCCCCAGCCCGAACACGGTCGCCATGCTGTTCTCCAGGAGTTGCAGACCGGTGTCCTGCGGCGAGAGCCGGGCGGCGGCGATGCCGGAACCCACGACCACCGTCACCAACAGTCCTGTGCCCAGGGCTTCGGCAAGCAGCCGACGTGGCAGCGCGATGGGACCGGGCTCCTTGACTTCCGACATAACTCAACGATACTTGAGTCAACTGCTGTAGAGCTAGTCGAGGGACACGATGACGGGTGAGGTGGAGCGGCGAGCCGCGGTTCATGCCGCACTGAGCGAGCCCATCCGGTTGGCCATCGTGGACAGCTTGGGTCCCGGTGACGCGTCGCCGGGCGAGCTGGCCGAAGACTTCGGCCTGGGCACCAATTTGCTCGCCCACCACCTGAAGGTCCTCGAGGATTCGGGAGTGATCCGGCGGGTCCGGTCGGAGGGCGACCGGCGCCGCAGCTACGTGCAACTGTGCTTGGACGACCCTTTGGTCCGCGCCGCGGCGGGTGCGGGTCGAAGCGCCACGACGACGCCCGGGGAACCGCGCGTCCTTTTCGTCTGCACGGCGAACTCCGCACGCTCGCAACTCGCAGCGGCCAGCTGGAACCGGCGCAGCACGGTGCCGGCACTGTCCGCGGGAACCCATCCGGGACCGAGGATCCACCCGCGGGCGACCGCGGTGGCGCGCCGGCACGGGCTGCGGCTGGGGCGCAATCGTCCGGTGGGTCTGGAAGACGTTGTGCGGGACGACGATCTGGTCATCGCCGTGTGCGACAACGCCCATGAGGAGCTCGACCCGGCTCGGCAGCGGCTGCACTGGTCGGTGCCCGACCCCGTGCGGGTGGACACCGACGAGGCCTTCGAGGCCGCCTATCGGGACATCGACCGGCGCGTGCAGCGACTTGCCGACACCGTTGCGGAAACACGGGGAGGGGTACAAAGCCTCTAGCAATACCCCCCCGGGTACCGATACATCTGAGTTCCCACTGCGAAGGGAACCACTGTGGCCGACGTCGTCATTCTTGGTGCCGGGATCTCCGGACACACCGCCGCCCTGCATCTGTCGCGGCTTCTCGGGCGTCGGAACCTGGGGAAGGAGCACACCGTCACGGTCGTCTCGCCCAACTCGCGGTGGAATTGGATCCCCTCCAACATCTGGGTCGGGGTAGGGAAGCTCGGTAAGGAAGACGTCGTCTTCCCGCTGAAGCCCGTCTACGACCGCAAGGGCATCGACTTCCGGCAGGCCAAGGCCGTCGCGATCCGACCCGACGGTGACGTCGACGATCCCCGCGGGGCGGTCGACATCGAGTACACCTGCCAGGGCAGGGCCGGCACCTCCGGCCGCCTGCGCTATGACTACCTGATCAACGCCACCGGCCCCCGACTTCGGTTCGAGGCCACGCCGGGCCTCGGTCCCGACGGCCACACCGTCTCCGTCTGCACCGCCGACCACGCCCTCGAGGCAGCGGCCCGGCTGCGGGACGTCATCAAGCGGCTCGCTTCCGGGGAGGAGCAGACCCTGGTGGTCGGAATGGGTCACGGAACCTGCACATGCGAAGGTGCCGCGTTCGAGTACGTGTTCAATGTCGATCACGAACTGCGCGAGGCCGGGGTTCGGGACCGGGCGCGTCTGGTCTACCTAACCAACGAGGCCCAGTTGGGCGACTTCGGGGTCGACGGAATGATCTTCGAAGACCAGGGGTTTCAGACCTCGAGCGAGCTCTGGACCGGGTCGCTGTTCCGCGAACGCGGCGTCGAGGCGATCCTCGGCGCACATGTCGAGCAGGTCGAGGACGGCATGGTCCGCTACGAGACCCTCGACGGCGAGAAGCACAGCCTGGCCTTCGATTTCGCCATGCTCCTGCCGCCCTTCGGAGGGGTGCCGCTGGCGGCGTACGACCGTGACGGGATCGACATCGCGGAGAGGCTTTTCGCTCCCAGCGGCTTCATGAAGGTCGATGCGGACTACACCGTCAAGCCGTACGAGGATTGGCGGGCTGCGGACTGGCCGAGTACCTATCTGGCTCCGGGCTACGACAACGTCTTCGCCGTCGGCATCGCCTTCGCCCCACCGCATCAGATCTCCCGGCCACGCAAGAGCGCCAACGGGACCGTGATCGCGCCGTCGCCGCCCCGCACCGGGATGCCGTCCGGCGTGATGGGCAAGACCGCGGCGCTCACGATCGTCGACCGCATCAAGAGCGGCGTCGACGCGCCGGCGCACCGCGCGTCGATGGCCTCGATGGGCGCGGCCTGTGTCGCTTCGGCGGGCCACGGCCTGCGCCGGGGTTCGGCCGCGGCGATGACGATGATGCCGGTGGTGCCGGACTACGTCCGCTACCCGAGCGGGCGCGACCTCAAAGACACCCGCGGCGAGATCGGGCTGAGCGGCCACTGGGTCAAGCTCATGCTCCATTACCTCTTCCTCTACAAGGCCAAGGGCCGTCCTGGCTGGCAACTGATCCCGGAATGAGCGACATGACAACTCAAGATCCCCGCACGCCTGCCACCGGTACCGCCGTCGACGATCAGCCGACGGCCGATCTGAGCCGAGCCCCACTGCCGACCGCGGCTACTCTCCGTCGTCGCCGCAGTCTGCCGTTCCAGCTCACCCGTTTCGCGGTCTTCAACACCCGCATCATGCGGATGGTGGCCAAGGGCGAGCACTGATCTCGACGTGCGGGGTGCGCGATGCGAAAGGTACTGATCGTCGACGACGAGCCACACATCCGCGCCGTGCTACGTGGATATCTGGAAGCTGACAGCTTCGAAGTAGCGGAGGTGGGCGACGGTGAGGCAGCGATCGTCGCCCTTCGCGCCGATCCACCGGACGTCGTTCTGCTCGACGTGATGCTGCCCGGGATCGACGGGCTGGAGGTCCTGCGGCAGCTGCGCATGTTCAGCGATGCCTTCGTCATCCTCGTCACGGCGCGTGCGGAGGAGGTCGACAAGCTCGTCGGACTCGGCGTCGGCGCCGACGACTACGTCACGAAGCCGTTCAGCCCACGCGAGGTCACTGCCCGGGTCCGCGCTGTCCTGCGAAGGGGTCGCGGCACCCAACCGGACCACGACGCCCCGCTGCGTTTCGAGGATGTGACCATCGACCGGGCGGGCCGGGAAGTGCGGGTCAACGACGCCTCGGTGACCGTGTCCAGCCTGGAGTTCGACCTGCTCGTCGCGCTCGCCGAGGCGCCCGGGCGGGTCTTCTCCAGATCGCAACTCCTGGAACGGGTCTGGGGGTATGACTTCTACGGCGACGAGCGGGTGGTCGACGTCCACATCCGAAGCCTGCGCGCCCGGCTCGGCGATCCCGCCGGGAATTCGCATCTCATCGCCACCGTTCGCGGCACGGGCTACAAATTCATCGGCCGGCCAGTATGAGGATGCGCCTGCCCGTGCGGCTGTTCCTGTCGTATGCGGCCGTTGCCGTGATCGGTGGCGCCGTTGCCTACCTCACCGTGCGGCTCCTCGCCCCCAGGTTGTTCGATCAGCAGGTCGGCATGATGAACGGCTCGGGTAGCGGCCGGGGCATGGGCATGGGCTCGCGCATCGACACAGCAACCCAGGCAGGCGTGCATGACGCCTTCCAGGCAGCGCTGAACACTGCCCTCATCGTGGGCGTTCTCGCCAGCATCGCCGCAGCAGTCCTGGTGGCATGGTTCGTCACCAGGCGTCTGTTGCGTCCGCTCAACGCCGTACGCACGGCCACCCGGCAGATCGCGGCCGGCGGCTATGAGGTCAGCGTGCCGTTGCCGTCGGAGCCGGAGTTGGCCGCGCTGGCCACCGATGTCAACACCCTTGCGACCGCGCTGGCCGACACCGAAACCCGACGTACCCGGCTGCTCGGCGACGTTGCCCATGAACTCCGCACTCCGCTGACGGCAGTGGACGGGTATGTCGAGGGGCTTATTGACGGAGTATTCGAACCCACGCCCGAGCTGCTGGGCTCGTTGAGCGAAGAGCTGCGCCGACTGCACCGGCTCGCCGACGACCTCTCCGACCTGTCCAGGGTCCAGGAGCTGGGTCTGGCTCTGCGGCCGGCGGCTGCGGACCTGGCCGAGCTCGCCGGGCTCGCGGCAACGCGGCTCGCCCCTCAGTTCCAGGACGCGCAGATCACGCTGCTCACGGACGTCGGCACACGGCTGCCAGTCCACGTCGACATCGACCGGATCACCCAGGTACTGACCAACCTGCTCGGCAACGCGTTGGTGGCCACCCCCTCCGGCGGGTCGGTCACTGTCACCGTGCTGCGCACGCCGCGAGGTGCTGAGGTGCTGGTGACCGACACCGGAATCGGTCTGTCCGAGCAGGACCTCGAGAGGGTGTTCGAGCGGTTCTACCGCGCAACGGGCCAATCGCGACGTTCGGCCGGATCGGGGATCGGCCTGACCATCGCCCGGGGCATCGCCCGCGCACACGGCGGCGACGTGACGGCGTCCTCGCCCGGCATCGGACGAGGTGCCACCTTCACCCTGGTGCTGCCGTTGCGCACGCCGGCCGGAACCGAGACGGCATGAGCAGCGGGGGATATCACGTCAAGTACCCGGCCGGTCAGCTGTCGGAGCGACCCATCCGACCCATGCCGGCACCGTCACCCATGCCGGCACCGTCACCCATGCCATGGCCGGTCCGGCTGCCATCGCAGGGCGCTCCGGCCGTCCCGCCGTCGGCCAGAGCGGTGAAGGCCGCCAGGTGATGCCGGGAGGCAGTCAGCAGGTGGCTGAACACCCGTTGTGCGTCGGCGTCGGTCTGCCGCGCGGTGATTCTCTCCAGGTCTGCGATATCGGTCTGCTCCAGTACGACGCCTACCGCGTACGCGTCCTCGAGTGAGCTCAGGCCCTCCGCCTTCCACTGGTCGTACAGTCGCTGCACAGCTGGGTCGGCATAGGTACCGGCCGGTTGGCCCGCGGCCGGATCGGCGATCGCATCATCGGTCAGCAGGGATCCGACCGCATCGAAATGCCGCTGTTCGCTGGCCGCAATCCTGTCGAAGATCGCCGCATCGTAGGTCTGACCGAACAGAAGGTACAGATCCCGGGCCATTCGCTCCTCGTCCCGGCTGTAGGCGAGGTCGGTGGCGAGCGTGTCGTCGGTGACGGCGAACGCCGCCGACGCACTGATCGGTGGAGCGTCGGCGACGGCAATTTCGACACCGGCCAGGCCGATGCCCATGGCCAATGCCAGGCTGCCCGCCAGGATGATCTGCTGTGTTCTTCTCATCGTCCCACTGCCTTTCGTGTCCTCCGCCGGTTCAGGCGGAGAACTCCAGTCAACGGTTGTGCCGTGAAGGCATCACGAGGGCCAGGATGAAGACTTCGTGAAGCCGCTGCCCGTTGCTCTGACAGCGCGCATGTGGTGCACTCGTGACATGTCGATGTCGGCGCGCACGTCGCGGCCCCCGTTCAGGGTGTGCCTGCTGGCGGTCACGTTGCTGTCCATCGACGACCGGCACTGTCCGCGGCGCTGACCGACGCGACCGCCCGCTGTGGGATGGCGCGTCCCTGATCTGCGTACCCCGCTGCCGGCCCACTTCTGAAGGACATCGCCGTGATCGACCCGGTACCCGCCCCCGCCGACACTCCCCGCCCGCTCTCGCCACACCAATCCCGCGGCCCCCTCGAGCAGCCATCAGTCAAGCGCCTACCGGCACGGTGGACCGATCTCCTTCGCGAAGCGCACCGATGGGGCGTTCCGTTCTGAACCCGGTCGGCCCGGGCCAGACGCCCTCAGGCCAGGGACAAAAAGAGCTTCTCCATCGCCGCGGCGTCCATGCTTTCCCGGCCCTCGGATTCGACAAGGCATTGCTTGAGGCCGGCGGCAATAAGGGCGAAACCGGCGCGGTCAACGGCTCGACTCACCGCGGCCACCTGGGTCACGATCTCCTGGCAGTCGCGGCCCTCCTCGATCATCCGCAGCACGCCGCCGATCTGTCCCTGCACTCGGCGTAGCCGGTTCACCACCGTTGCCGTCGTCTCAGCGGACAACTCGACCCGATTCGGCTGGTGGGCAGTGTCGGCCGAATCGGCGTCGGTCAGCACGTCGGCCCCGCGGGTTGCAGCGAGCGGAGTGCAGCTGTCAGCCGTGTTCTCGCCTCGGTGGCCACCGCTTGCAGGCGTGCATTACCGGTGACGCTGACCATGATGGCGGGATCCATGACCTCAACCCGCGTGCTGCGATCGTCCATCTCACGCACGACCACATTGCAGGGCAGCAACAGCCCGATGGAGGGCTCGGCCTGTAGCGCGGCATGCGCCAACGGTGGTCGGCAGGCACCGAGGATGACCTGCCGTGGGATGTCGACGCCCAGCTTCGCGCTGAGCGTCGCCTGCAGGTCGATCTCGGAAAGTATGCCGAATCCCTGCGCCGCCAAAGCATCTCGGGTGGTGATCAGCATTTCGTCGAACCGCCGGTGGACAGTGACGGCAATCGCGTAGGAGGCGTCGGTCACGGGGCCGGCGGTCGTCATGCGGACCCCGCCGTTGCCGCGGCGACCTTCGCGCGGACGTCGTCCATGTCGAGTTCCCGCACTGCGGCGATGACCTCTTCGAGCGCCTTCCCCGGCAGTGCGCCGGGCTGGGAAAAGACCAGGATGCCGTCGCGAAATGCCATCAGAGTCGGGATGGACCGGATGCCTGCGGCGGCGGAGAGATTGCGCTCCGCCTCGGTGTCCACCTTCCCGAAGACGATGTCCGGGTGGGTTGCCGACGCCTTCTCGAAGACGGGTGCGAACATCCGGCACGGGCCGCACCATGATGCCCAGAAGTCCACCAGGACGATGCCTTCACCGCCTACTGCCTGCTCGAAGGTGCTCTCGGTGAGTGTCGTTGTGGCCATGGTCAGTTCAATCCTCTCGACTGTCGAAGCTTATACCCCTGGGGGTATCAACGCTCGGTGGGTCCGGGCTTGTTCCCGACCCGGGGGCGACGTTCCGAAGCCGCGAGTTGACCGGGTACGGTGGAGAAGATGATACCCCCAGGGGTATCATCGTGACTGGAGAGTGAGGCACAGCAATGACCGACGTGTCAACAGCGCAGATCGACCCGCAGCACCCAACCCCGACCGGCGGCGCCACGATCGTGGCCATCGAAACGCCCACGTTGGGCGACCGCAGCTATCTGGTCCATGACGGCCGGGTCGCGTTCGTCATCGACCCACAGCGAGACATCGATCGGGTGCTGCAGTCGGCCGACACTGCAGGCGTTCGGATCAGGCACATCTTCGAAACCCACATCCACAACGACTACGTCACCGGTGGGTTGGCACTTTCCCGGGAGACCGGCGCCGAGTATCACGTCAACGCGGACGACCCGGTGGCCTACCAGCGGAGCGGAGTGCGCGACGGTGACGTGATCGACGTCAGCCCGGCGTTGCGGGTGAGGGTGCTGGCCACCCCCGGTCACACGTACACCCATCTTTCCTACGTGCTGGAGGAGCACGGCGCCGCGACAGCGGTCTTCTCCGGTGGATCACTGCTGTTCGGTTCCACCGGCCGCCCGGACCTACTCGGGCCCGATCACACGCACGATCTCGTGCACCACCAGTACGCCTCCGCGCAGCGGCTCGCTGCGGAGCTCCCGGACCGGACCCTGGTCATGCCCACTCACGGCTTCGGCAGCTTCTGCTCAGCCACCCAGTCCGGGGCCACCTCGTCCACCATCGGAGCCGAAAAGGCCGGCAACCCGGTGCTCACCCAGGACGAAGAGCGTTATGTCACGGAGCTTCTCGCGGGACTGGACGCCTTCCCGGCCTACTACGCCCAGATGGGTCCGGCCAACACCCGGGGGGCTGCGGCGCCCCACCTCAGCGCACCCCGAGAAGCCGACGCACGTGAACTGCGGCGGCGACTCGAGGACGGCGAGTGGCTGATCGACCTCCGCACCCGCACCGCCTTCGCGGCAGGGCACGCTCCCGGAACGTTGAACTTCGGGCTCGACGGTTCGTTCGCCACCTATTTGGGCTGGCTGATCCCTTGGGGCACCCCGGTGACGCTGCTCGGGGAGACTGTCGATCAGGTCGCCGAAGCCCAACGGGAAATGGTCCGTATCGGCATCGATCGGCCCGCGGCCGGGGCCACCGGTGGCCCGGACCGGTGGACCGATCGTCCGCTCCGCACCGTCGAACGGGCGACCTTCGCAGATCTCGCCCATGTCAGGCATCACCGGCCGGTGGCAGTTCTGGACGTCCGGCGCAACCTCGAATGGGCCGAGTCGCACATCGACGGTGCCGTGCACATCCCGCTGCACGAGCTCCTGGACAGGACGGACGAGATACCGGTCGGCGAATTATGGGTGCACTGCGCCGCCGGTTATCGGGCATCGATCGCCACGTCGATCCTGCTGTCACTGGGCCACCGGGTGATCGCCGTCGACGACGACTTCGACCAATGCCGCGGCGGCCGGACTCCCGCTCACCGCGGCGTCGATCCCCGAACGGAGTGTCAGATGAGTTTCCTGTCCGGCCTTTTCGGTCGCCGCAACGGCTCGATCGGCCCCGCCGAGGCCAGCAGTCGCGTCGGGAACGGCGCTGTCCTCCTCGACGTGCGCGAGCCGTCGGAGTGGCGTGCCGGGCATGCACCCAAGGCTCGGCACATCCCGCTGAGCGACCTCGACCGGCGCGCCAAGGAACTACCGGCGGGCCGGGAGATCATCACGGTGTGTCGTTCCGGCAACCGTTCCTCCCGCGCCGCAGGGCTTCCGGCAGCTGACGGGCGCACAGTCGTCAACCTGGCCGGAGGGATGCGGGCCTGGGCGGCTGCCGGCCTTCCGGTCGTCGCGAAAGGCGGAAGACCGGGGACGATCACCTGATGATGCTGGTGACGGTCGCGGTCGCGGTCGGTCTGCTCGTCGGGCTCAGCATGGGCGCGCTGGGCGGTGGCGGTTCCATCCTCACCGTCCCGGTACTGGTCTATCTGCTGGGGATGGACACCCTCTCGGCGACCACCGGCTCACTGATCATCGTCGGCATCACCGCCGTTTTCGGTGTGCTCGCGCACCGCCGGGGCGGGAATGTCCGACTGCTGCAGGGCCTGGTGTTCGGTGCGATCGGCGTGGTGGGAGCCGTTGCGGGCACTCGGTTGGCGCAGCAGGTCTCATCGGATGTGTTGCTCGCCGGGTTCTCTGTGTTGATGCTCACGGTCGCGGCGTTGATGTTCACCCGTCGGCGTGTGCCCGCCGGCGGCACCGGGAGCGGAGCCGAGCGCGACACGATCGGTGTGGACGTGCCGATCATCAGCTTCGCCCCCAGCTTCGCCTGCTCCTGTCCCCGCGCTGCGAAGGTGGTCGTCGCCGCCGTCGCGGTCGGGTTGATGACAGGGTTCTTCGGCGTCGGGGGAGGTTTCCTGGTGGTACCGGCGCTGGTTCTGGTGCTGGACTTCCCGATGCCGGCCGCGGTCGGCACCTCGCTGCTCATCATCGCCATCAACAGTGCAACGGCCTTGGTTGCCCGCGCGGGGACCGGCGTCGAGATCGACTGGGCGATCATCGGGCCGTTCACCGTGGCCGCCGTCATCGGCAGCCTGCTGGGCGCCAGGGTCGCGGCCCGTGCACGTCCGGGGACGCTGCAGATCGCGTTCGCGGTGCTGATCACCGTCGTCGGGTTGTACACCGCCGCTCGCAGCATCCCCGGCCTGATCGAGTAGCGGTCTGATCGACCGCGGATCAGGCGTCCGGACCGCCGGGGGTACCTGGCCGCGGGCAAGGGTCTCGGCGTTCGCCAGGGCGGCTGCCGAGAAGTCGACGCCGGTGACCTGCCAGCCACGCCCGGCCAGCCAGATGCTGTTGCGGCCCTCGCCGCATGCCAGGTCCACTGCCCGACCGGGAGGGAGTCCCGCCGTCTCCTGCTCGACCCAGAGGTTGGGTGCCGAACCCCATATCAGGTCTGATCCGGAATAGCGCGAGTCCCAGTCAGCGGCAGACATCGACGTCGTCGACTTTCCTCCAGAAACGTCCATCCATTCACAAGTCGGGCCCGATGGCCCTACCCCGAGATGACCTTCAGCGTGCACCGTTAGAGACGCGACGGCTCTGGGAGCGATGATGCGAAATTCGGGGGAGACCACCACTGATCGGATCGGCACTGACCGACAGGTTATGCCGCCGAACCAAAACCGATCCGGCGGACAGTATGAGGGTCGTCGACAACTGCCGGGTTGGGTTCTGTCGATGTGGCGCGATCGCCGCCTCGGGGTGGTGGCGGCAATCGCTCTCGCCGCTGCTTTCGGACTGCTCAGCGGATGGCTGATTCCCCGCGGACCCGTCACCGGGCTTCATGCGGTGACCGCGATGGTCGCAGCATTCGGGGTGGGTGCGTTCGCCGGCTTCGTGATGCGCTCGCGGTGGGCGATGCTGCTGGCGCCGGCGGTCTTCGTGGCGGTGTTCGAGCTGGTCCGGTTCGGCGCTGCTGGACCGACGGTTGACGCCCTGGACCTGACCAACCTTCTCGGTGTCGTGATAGCCGCGGTCGGGCGAGGCTTTCAGGGCGTGCTCAGCCTGGTTCCGATGGCGCTGGGCGCAGCGCTGGGTGCCGGTGTCGCCCGCCGATTGCACGGCCAACCTGCGGCACGCCCCGGTGGATGGGGCACGACGGGCCTGGTCGTCCGCCGAGGTGTCGCTGCAGTTGTCGCGATCGGCTTGGTGGTGCTGGGTGTCTTCGTCGCTCGACCGGGCCACACGGCACCGATTGTCGGTGTCGATGGGCAGCCGGTAGCGGGGAGCGTGGCCGAGCTCACCCGCGCCGAGATCGGTGGCCACGAGCTGTCGATGCTGATCCGCGGCGATGATGCCACGAATCCGGTGTTGTTGTTCCTCGCCGGCGGGCCGGGCGGGGCGGAGTTCGGGGCGATGCGCCGGCACGGTCAGGCGCTGGAGCAGGACTTTGTCGTGGTCACTCTGGATCAGCGCGGGACCGGCTCCTCCTACGACCAGATCGAGCCCACGTCGACGTTGACGCTGCAAGAGGCGGTCAACGACGTCGCCGGAGTGAGCAATTACCTGCGCGAACGGTTCAGCCAGGAGAAGGTCTACCTCGTCGGACAGTCGTGGGGAACCACCCTGGGAGTCCTTGCGGTGCAGGCACATCCGGACCTTTTCCACGCGTTCGTCGGGGTGGGCCAGATGGTCAGCCAGCGGGCGACCGACCTGATCTTCTACGAGGACACGCTGGCGTGGGCCCGGACCGAGGGTAATGCCGAGTTGGCGGCCGAGCTGGTTGCGATGGGCCCGCCGCCGTGGACGGACTTCCTGAACTATTCGACTGTCCTGGGGTATGAGCAGGACGTGTATCCGTACGACCACCAGGTGAACGCCGAGGGGGCGGGGCAGATGACGGAGAGTTTGCCGGTGGGGGAGTACGGGTTGCTCGACACGGTCAACCTCGCCCGCGGCCTGTCCGACTCCTTCGCGCTGATGTACCCGCAGCTGCAGCAGATCGACTTCCGGGTTGACGTGCCGACCTTGGACGTCCCGGTCTATCTCGCTGAAGGTCGCTACGAACCCCGAGGCCGCTCTGACCTGGCAGCCGAATGGTTCAGTCAACTCGAAGCCCCGGACAAAATGTGGATCGAATTCCCGACGTCCGGTCACCGTCCGATTTTTGAGCAGCCGGAATTGTTCCATCAACTGATGACCAACACGGTGCTGGTCACGTCGACCGGTGGAACCGGTTGAAAGCGTTGCGAGGAAAGGAGCGCAGCAAATGGCGAGCGGGCATTTCACCGACGATCGATTTGTGGACGCGCTGCCCGGCATCGGTACGGCCCTCGGGGCGGGCGCGGGTGTGCTTGTCGGAGTGACAAATGGTGGTGTGGCGGTCATCGGGGCCGCTCTCGCAATGGGTGCCGCGGTAGGTGTGCTCATCGGGGCGATGGCCCGCGCGAATGCTCTTCACCGTCGAGGCGGATGAGGCCGGCGGCGGCTCGAACAGGACCTGGTGTTGTGGATTCATGGAGGTGTTCGTGATGTCGAGAAGAACAGTGTTGCAGATCTTCGTGTGGACATTGGTCGCGATGATTGCGGGGGTGGTGTTGTTGGTCGGAGCGCTTCTCGCGCTGGTGGCCAATGACGCGTTCATCATGGACGGCCCCGACGTTGTGGGATTCCGGTCCGGTGCGTTCGGGTGGACGATGGTCGGAGTCGGTGTTGCCGGGGCACTGCTGGTCGTCGGGGGTGCCATCGGGCAGTTCGTTGCGTGGATCGGGGCGCTGGTCCGGACGGTGGAGTCGCCCGACAAGATCTGGTTCGTGGTCCTGCTGGTGACCGGGCTCCTGGGTATGGGCCTGGTGGGCATGATCATTTACCTCATCGCCGCACAAGAGCCCGACGAAGACCCTTCCGGGCAGACGCACCATGCCGCCTTCGCCGGTGTCTCCTAGAACCCGCCCGCCTGCGGTGTCCCGTCACGGCACCTCCCTGCTCCGGTCGGTTGCTCGACCGGCCGTGGCCGTGATTCTCGCGATCCTGGGTGCCGCCGCCGTCGTCAGCGGCGCGGTCATCGCCCTGTCACTGCTGCTCGGTGGCCGCGTCTCGGTGGGCACCGTGGGCGCAGTGATCGTCGCCCTCGGCGGGCTGCTCGCGATCGGCTACGCAGTTGCGGCATTTCTGCGGACGGTGCACGGTTGGCGGCGTGTCCTGGCCCTCCCCGTTTTGATCGTCGTCGGCTATGCCTTCTACCTGCCTTTGGGTATTGCGGTGTACGCCACCCATCCGCCGCGGGCGGCTCTCGGGGCCTCGACGCCGGCCGACGTCAACCTGCCCTATCGGGATGTCGAGTTGACCGCACCCGGCGGCGTGACGCTGTCCGGGTGGTACATCCCATCCGGGAATGAAGCCGCTGTGGTACTGCTGCCGGGATCGGGGTCGACGCGAACATCCGTGCTGGATCACGCCGTTGTGCTCGCGCGCCACGGCTACGGCGTGCTGCTGTTCGACCCTCGCGGTCACGGCGGCAGCGGAGGTCAAGCGATGGAGTTCGGCTGGTACGGCGAGCAGGACATCTCGGCGGCGGTCGACTTCCTGCAACAGCAGCCTGATGTCGATCCTCACCGGATAGGTGCCGTCGGGCTGTCTCTGGGCGGGGAAGAGGCCATCGGCGCGCTCGCCGCCGACCCCCGGATCCGCGGTGTCGTCGCTGAAGGAGCCACCAACCGGGTCCTGGCCGACAAGGCGTGGTTGTCCGATGCGCACGGGATCCGCGGACGCATCCAGCTCGCCGTGGACTCCGTGACGTACGGGCTGACCGCCCTGCTCACCGACGTCACCGCGCCGATCAGCCTGGGTGACGCCGTCGCCGCCGCCACCCCCCGCCGTGTGCTGCTCATCGCCGGCGGCAGCGCCCCCGACGAAGTCCCTGCGGACACGGCAATCCGGTCCCGCTCGCCGGAAACCGTTGAGCTGTGGGTTATTCCCGATGCCGGCCATATCGCCGGCCTGACGGTCGCTCCGGCCGAGTGGGAGGACCGGGTCACCGCCTTCCTCGCCGCCGCTCTCTCTCCCACATGACAGGTGCGATGGAACAAAGGCTTTCGTCGCAGTGGTGCGGGGCGTCGGGGGGCTGCTGGTGACCTTCGCCCCTTCCGGCGGAGGGTCCGGTGGATAAGGCTGGGAGTGCGCTGGCGTGACGAATGCCGTTCGCGCTGTGTTGAGTAGCTGTGTTGTGTTGAGGAGGTGGCGGGATGGACGCCATCCGGGTGGAGAACCTGCGGAAGGTGTACGGGGGCACCGCAGCCGTGGACGGTGTGTCCTTCTCGGTGGGTGCCGGTGAGGTGTTCGCGTTGCTGGGCCCGAACGGGGCGGGCAAGACGACGACCGTCGAGATCCTGGAGGGTCACCGGCGGAGGACTTCCGGGGCGGTTGAGGTGCTCGGATGCGACCCCGACACCGGAGGTCGGAGTTACCGGGAGCGGATCGGGATCGTGTTGCAGGACGGCGGGTTGGAGGAGGACTTCACCGTTCGGGAACTGGTCAGGTTGTACTGGGGTATGTATCCGCGGCGCCTCGATGTCGACGGGCTCATTGGCCTGGTGGGGTTGGCGGACAAGCGCAATGCCCGGGTGCGGGGGCTGTCAGGTGGGCAACGCCGCCGTCTGGATTTGGCATTGGGCTTGGTGGGAGATCCGGACCTGCTCTTCCTGGACGAACCGACCACCGGGTTCGACCCGTCGGCTCGCCGGCACGCGTGGGAGCTGATCGACGGTCTGCGGGGCATGGGAAAGACCGTGCTGCTCACGACGCACTACATGGACGAGGCCGAGCATCTGGCGGATCGGGTGGCGGTGATGCGGGCTGGCCGGCTGGTCGCCATCGGCACACCCAGCGAGATCGGCTCGGGCGGCGGCATGTCGACCATCTCGTTCCGGCTCCCGGGCGGCGTGGCGCTGTCGGAGTTGCCGGACGTGGGTGGCCCGCTCCTGCCCGAGGGTCTGGAATGGCAACTCCGGACGGACCGCCCGACCGTGGTGCTGCACACGTTGACCGGGTGGGCCCGGCAACGTGGGCTGGAGTTCCCGGCGCTGACGGTCAGCAGGCCGTCGTTGGAGGACCTGTACCTCTCTCTGCTCGGGTCCGACGATGAGATCCCAGCGGACGCAGTGGTTGGCGGTGGACCTCTCCACCGCGGAACGAAGCCGTCATCATGAGTACTCAGCTCCTGCAGGTCCGAACAGAATCACACCGGCCCAGCACCTTCAATTTGCTGGCGGACCAAGTCCGCTTCAGCATCGTCGAGTTGTGGCATACCAGGGTGGTTTTCATCTTCACGTTCCTGTTTCCGCTGACGTGGCTGCTGTTGTTGGGGGCGCTCGCGGGGAACGCGGTCATCGATGAGACCACCGGGCTCAGAGTCATGCAATTCGTCAGTCCGCTCGCTCTGGTGATGGGTGTGCTGTACGCGACGATGCCGACCATGGCGGCCGGTCTCGCGGTGGCGCGGGAGCAGGGCACCCTCAAGCGGGTGCGGGGGACACCGTTGCCCCCCTGGGTTTACCTGGCCGGTCGGGTCGGCGCCGCGGTGGTGTTCGCGCTCGGCTCGGTGGCGACGATGGTCGTGGTGGCCGCACTGGCCTATGACGTGGACATCATCTGGCGAACCGTGCCGGCAACGGCGGTCACGGTGATCGTGGCTCTTGGATGCTTCACCGCAGCGGGGATGGCGATTGCCGGGGTGTCCAGGTCGGCGGGGATCGCGCAAGCGGGGTCGATCGCTGCCGCGGTCGTGCTCGGGTTCATGTCGGGGCTGTTCATCGTCGGTGGCGACCTTCCGGAGTGGGTGGATCGGGTCGCCGGGGTGTTCCCGCTCAAAGCGTTCGGCGAGGCGATCCAGCAGCAGTTCAACCCCTACCACCCCGGTCCCGGCTGGGACCTCGGCGTGTTGGCGCTGATGCTGGCGTGGACGGTGGGCTGCGCCGTGGTCGCCGTCCGGACGTTCCGGTGGGATCCGTCAGCGGAACGCTCGGCGGGCCTGTCGCAGACGGCCGCCGAACCCGCCGCAGCTCCTGCTGCGGCGCCGCCGGTTGACCGGGTGCCCCGCACGCTTCGCCGACCGACGTTCTGGGCGATGATCGGCGGCCAGGTCCGGCATGCTGCCGCACAGGCTCGGCGGGACCCGGGGTCGGCGTTCTTCGCGGTCGCGATGCCCGTTGGTTTGTTCGCCCTGTTGATGGTGACCAACGCGTCGCGCGCCGACGACGCCGTCGGGTCCGGTGCCTCGACGTTCGGGGTGGCGCTGGCCGCGGGCATGTGCACCTGGGGAGCTGCCGTAACAGGGTTCATCAACATGCCGGAAGCTGTGATGCGGGGCCGGGACCGCGGGGTTCTGAAGCGGCTGCGAGGAACGCCGCTGCGACCGGGTCAGTACGTCGCCGGCGGGACGATCTCGGCCATCACGATCGCGGTCGTCACGGCCGCACTCATCCTGTGCGCCGCGGTCGTCTGGTTCGACACCGAGTTCTCTGCGGTCGGTGTGCTTCTCGCCGGCGCAATCCTCGTCATCGGCGTGACGACGTTCGCCATGTGCGGCATCGCCCTCGCCGCCGCAATGCCGTCCAGCAAAGCGGTGACGGCGGTGGGCCTGGGCATCCTGCTGCCGGTCGCGTTCTTCTCCGACGTGTTCATCATCGGCGACACTCCGTCCTGGATGAGCACGATCGGTTCCCTGCTGCCGATGAAACCGGTGGCGAACTCGCTGGCCGCCGCCCTGGATCCGGCCGGTCCGCATCTGCAACTCGGAGCGCTGGCAGTCCTGGCGGCGTGGTTGCTCATCGGGACCGTCCTCGCAACACACCAATTCCGGACATGGGGAGCCACCGATGACCTCCGCGGGGGGTAGGCCGTCTGTATCAGCCGGCGGGCAACACAACACCGGCTGATCGCGGCACACCCACGGCGGCCGTAGCCGGCCGCGGTTCGGGACGCAACGATCCCGGCGGTTCCGCCGCCGATCACGATCAGGTCCCACGTCGTGTCCGCTGTGCGCATCGATGGCCCCCGTTTTCGCTCCACCATGGCACAGCACAGCGGGAACGACGGGTGACCTCAGGTCACCCAGCAGCCACGATGGAGTACGCCGGTCACCATCAACTCGTCGTCCAGCACGACGAGATCCGCTGCCCCGCCCTGCATCAAGCCGGCCTCCGGCAGTCCCAGCGCCCGTGCGGGATTCACCGACGACTGCCGGACGGCGGCCAGCAGCGCGTCGTCGCGGGGGAGCCCGCTGTTGATGACCGCGTACCGGAACACCTGATCCATCGTCGCGGTGCTGCCCGCGATGGTGTCCGTGCCGGCCACCTTGGCCACCCCGGCGACGACGTCCACCGACAACGACCCGAGAAGGTAGGCGCCGTCGTCCATTCCGGCCGCCGCCATCGCGTCCGTCACCAGCGCCACCCTGTCGGGACCCACGCTGCGGGTGACGTCCCGGTACAGGGCCGGATGCAGGTGCACCCCGTCGGTGATCAGCTCGACGGTCACCCGCGGGTCCTCGATCAACGCGAGCACCGGACCCGGCTCCCGGTGGTGCACGGGGCGCATCGCGTTGAACAGGTGGGTGGCGACCGTGGCACCCGCGTCGACCGCCGCCTGCGCCTGGGCGTAGGTGGCGTCGGTGTGCCCGACTGCGGCGACCGCGCCGGCGTCGACAATCCGCCTGATCGCCGCCAGGCCGCCGGTTCGCTCCGGGGCCAGGGTGACCATCCTGATGGTGCCACCGCCGGCCCCCAGAACCGTGTCGAGCTCGGCCGGGTCGGGGTCACGCAGCGCGGACAGCTCATGCGCGCCACAGCGTCTCGCTGCCAACCAGGGTCCTTCGAGGTGGATCCCCGCGACCACGCCGGCCCGCACCTGATCGGCCATCGCCCGCACCTGCGTCAGCAGATCGTCCGGATGTGCGGTGACCAACGAGGCGATCATGGTCGTGCTGCCGTGCCGGCGGTGCAGGTCGACCGCCGTCGTTGTTGCGGCGGCGATCTCCGACGGGTCCGCCGTTGGGAACATCCCGCCGCCGCCTCCGTGCACATGCATGTCCACGAATCCCGGCACCACCGTCACCGCACCCAGCGCCTGATCGGGCCGTCCGGGCGGGTCGCCGGCACCGACCGCCAGCACCAGACCGTCCGCGACGTCGATCCATCCGGGCCGCAGCAGCTCGCGGCCGGTGACGACGGTGTCGGCGGTGATCACCATCAGATCCCCTGCCAAGCCGGTTTGGCCCGGTAGGTCTCCCGGTAATAGTCGGCCAGCTGCAGGCGGCTCGCGGCCGCACCGTCGAGCAGCACCGTCGCGTGCGGGTGGTGCTGCAGGATGGTGGCCGGCCACAGTGCGCTGACCGCGCCCTCGACCAGGTGGTGCACCGCCTCGGCCTTGCCCGCGCCGGTGGCGACCAGGACGAGATGGCGGGCGGACATGATGGTCGCCAGCCCCTGGGTCAGGCAGTGGGTCGGCACCGCATCGAGATCACCGTCGAAGAATCGGGCGTTGTCCACCCTGGTCTGCCGGGCCAGCGTCTTGATCCTGGTCCGCGATGCCAGCGACGAGCCGGGCTCGTTGAAGCCGATGTGTCCGTCGGTGCCGATGCCGAGGATCTGCAGATCCACCCCGCCGGCAACGGCGATGGCCTCCTCGTACGCCGCGCAGGCGGCGGGGATGTCATCGGCCAAGCCGTCCGGGCCCTGCACCGCGCCGGGTGCGAAGTCCACTCGCGAGACGAATTCCCTGTCGATCACATTCCGGTAGGACTCGGGATGGTCGGCCGGCAGCCCGACGTATTCATCCAGGGTGAAACCGGACGCCTGCGCGAACGACACGTTGCCGTCCTTGCACCGGGTGGTCAGCTCGTCGTAGATGGCGAGCGGCGACGACCCGGTGGCAAGGCCCAGCACCGCGGTGGGTTTGCGCCGCATCAGGTTTTCGATGGCATCCGCGGCGAGCGCGGCGATCGCCGCCCCGTCGGGGAGTATCACGATTTCCATGGGAGGTCCTCTTTCAGTTGCCGACGGTGAACAGCCGCTGGCCGAGTTCGACCTGCCCGCCGGCCGTGATCACGTCGTCCAGCGTGATGTCCTCGGGCTTCTTGTCCATCACGACCACCGGAATGATCGGGTTGCGGCCGGTTGCGACCACCGCTGGGACGTCGTAGGTGATGACCGGCTGGCCGGCTTCAACCTTGTCACCCTTGGATACCAGCGCAGTAAAGCCCTCGCCCTTCAGCTCGACAGTGTCCAGGCCGAGATGCACCAGCACACCTACGTTGTCGGCGCTGACGATGATGAAGGCGTGGGGCAGCATCTGCAGCACCGTGCCGCTGATCGGCGCGAGTGCGTCGAAGACCTCTCGCGGCGGGTCGATCGCGGCGCCGTGCCCGACGATGCCCTGGGCGAACGTCGCATCCGGTACCTGTTCCAGGCGCACGGCCCGGCCGGGAGCTGGGGCGAGAACACCTGTTGTCGAACTGTTGTCGTCGCCGACCGGGGGCTGGGCCGGTGCGGGCGGGGTAGGAGCCGCCGGTGCCGATGTGTTGCCTGCGAGGGCTTCGTTGATGTCGTTCTTGAGCGCGTCGGCCTGGGTGCCGAACACAGCCTGGACGTTGTTGCCGACCTCGATCACCCCCGCGGCTCCCAGGGCCTTGAGCCGCGCCTTGTCGACCTTGTTCTTGTCGGCCACCTCCATGCGGAGCCGGGTGATGCACGCGTCGACGTTCACCAGGTTCTCCCGGCCGCCGAACGCGGCGATCAGTTTCTCGGCCTTGGTGTCGGCGACCGGTCGGGTCGCGAGCGCGACTCCGCCGCCCGGCGCTGTCGGCGCTCCGGACAAGGAGGCCGATCCGGCATTGTCGTCAAGGTTGGCCGCCTGTTCGGCGTCGAATTCATCCTCGGGCTCGCGGCCCGGGGTCCGCATGTTCCAGCGAATGATGACCCAACGGAACAGGAAGAAGTACACCAGGAAGAAGGCGACGCCCATGCCGATCAACAGCGGGATGTTCTTCGCCGCAGGTGCGGTGCCGTAGAGCAGCAGATCGATCAGACCCGCGGAGAAAGAGAACCCGAGATGGATGTCGAGTTGGTAGGCGATCGCCAACGACAGGCCGGTGAGCAGTGCGTGGACGACATACAGCGGGAAGGCCACGAACATGAACGCGAACTCGAGAGGTTCGGTCACACCGGTGAGGAACGCGGTCAGCCCGGCCGCGGACAGGATGCCGATGGCGAGTTTCTTCTGCCTGGGCTTTGCGACCAGGATCATCGCCAGTGCGGCCGCCGGTAGCCCGAACATCAGGATCGGGTAGAAGCCGGAGGTCAGCAGTCCTGCACTGGGGTCGCCGGCGGCGAAGCGGGTGAGCTCGCCCGTAGCCAGGGTGCCGGCCGGTGTCGTGTAGTCGCCGTAGATGAACCAGATGTAGGTGTTGAGGATGTGGTGCAGCCCGAGCGGGATGAGCATCCGGTTGGCGAACCCGTAGGTGAAGGCGCCGAAAGCTCCCGAGGCGCCGATGAAGTGGCCGACCGAGGTCAGGCCGGCGTCGAAGATCGGGTAGAAGTAGCTCAGCGCGAAGCCCATGACCAGGCAGGCGACCGACACCACGATGGGCACGAACCTCCGTCCGCCGAAAAAGCCGAGGTAAGGCGGCAGCTTGATGGTGTGATACCGGTCGAACAGCAACGCGGTCACTAGACCGACGGCGATGCCGGCGAACACGCTGTAGTTGATCTCTGCCTGCGCGCCGGTCTGATCGAGGACCCCCTCGAGCACGACCGGTGACATCGTCTCGAAGACGGCCTCGATCACGAGGTAGCCGGCGGCCGCGGCGAGAGCCGTTGACCCGTCCGCCTTCTTGGCGAAGCCGATGGCCACGCCGATCGCAAAGAGCAACGGCAGGTGGGCGAAGATCGCACCACCCGCTGCGCTCATCGCCTGGAAGAACGGGCCGATCACCGGGACAGTGATCTTGCCCAGCAGGTCGGGCTGCCCGAGTCGCAGCAGGATGCCGGCGGCCGGCAGGAGTGCGATCGGAAGCATCAGGCTCTTGCCCAGGCGCTGCAACTGCGCGAAGCCGGGGATGCGGAGCCCCGACTTCTTCTCCGACTTCTTGTCTGCTGGTATGGCCTTGCTCATTCTCGGTGACCTCCGCTTTCGATGCCCGGACGTGCGTGGTCGCGACGTCGGCAATCCTGGATCGTGGCGTGCTGTTTGCGTGCTGTTTTGCGTGCTGCCGTGGTTCTCGCTGTGTGACGGTCCGCCGTGGCCGCCGGCTGACTGTGAGTCTGCAGGTGGTGTGTCTGGATTGGTATAGACCAACCGGTGATAGATTGGCATAGACCAATCGACGGGTCAAGAGGCAGTTTCGATTCGGGTGGCCCGGCCCTCCCTGTGTCCCTTGTCGACGGGCTTGATTGGTCTACGCCAATATGGCTAAGGTGATTGGCGTAGACCATTGGACGTTCTCCACGCGGAAGGGCCGCAGCGGTTGAGGGTTCCGAAGTACTACCGGGTGAAGAGCGAGATCCTCGAACTGATAGCGGATCTCGCTTCCGGCTCTGGCGTGCCGACCGAACGCGAACTGGCCGAGCGGTTCGAGACCTCCCGCACGACGGTTCGCCAGGCGATCGCCGAGTTGGTCGTGGAGGGCCGTCTGGAACGCACCCAGGGACGCGGGACGTTCGTCGCTCAACCCAAGCTCATGCAGGTCCGCCAGCTCACGTCCTTCTCCAGGGACCTGCAGGCTCAGGGTGCCCGGCCCGGCAGCGTCTTGTTGAAGATCGGGGAGCAACCCGCGGACGAGGCCGTGAGTGCACACCTCGAGGTTGTCGTCGGGACGACGATCCACCGGGTGGAGCGGCTCCGCACTGCGGGGGACGAGACCATCGCCCATGAGATAGCGCACCTCGTCGGGCCGCTGCCCGAGCTGGCCGACCAACTGGCGCTGCGCGGGTCGCTGTACATGACGCTGGACGAGGCGTTCGGCATCCGGTTGGCCTCCGTGGAAGACATCGTCGAGACCGCCCTGGCAGACCCGGTGGAAGCCGATCTGCTCGGCGTGGACACCGGGCTTCCGATCTTGCTGGTCCACCGGACGGGGCGTGACGCCGGCGGCCGGGCGGTCGAGTGGACCCGGTCGGTGTTCCGCGGTGACCGGTTCCGGTTCGTTGCCCGGCATGCCATCAGCGATGAGGTCCCGGCCTGAGCCGACGATGATCCGGCGGCCGGGGCCGAACCGCGGAGCCCGGCGCCTTTCTGGCGAAGACGTTTCCGCGGGAACGTTTCTCGCCTGGTTCGGGTCGGGTCTCGCACCTCGGCGTGCGTTTTCGGTGGCTGTCGGTGCTGTGGTCTACTCTCGAACATGTGTTCGATTGAGGGTCAGGGGATGGCAGATGATGGGGTTCCAGGCAGGCGACGACACCGCCGATGACGACGGTGGTGATGGTGATCTGTCGTTGATGTGGCAGAGCGCTCCGCGGCGGCGGTCCCGGCCGGTTGTGCCGGACCCGGTGCGGGTTCCGGTGATGCCGGTGGATCCGCCGGGTGCTGTGCCGTTGGAGGATCTGGAGG
>NZ_JBRIIO020000018.1:0-139108 GCF_052976845.2 Nakamurella sp. GG22
ATCTGCAGACTTGGTGCAACGACTCGCGCAGTTCCTCGGCGGTCAACGACCACCCCTGGATGGGTCGACAGTCGGATTCCCGGTGGACATCGACCGTTTCTATTCCCTGGCCGGAACCTGGCACGAGGACGTGACCCTGGCAGGAGGCGACACCATCCTGGTGCAGGAGTCGGCGCTCAGCCACGCGCCGCAACCGGGGCCGAATGCCGCCGGGCCGCTGCTCGCGGTGGTGGACGGGCGCGGGCGGGTCACGGTGTGGCAGGCGCTGCTCAACGCGGGCTATTGGTCCGGCGTGGTCGTGCTCCGTGCCGGCGTGAGCCGTCCGCACGGCGGCACGGCGGCTGAGGAGATCGTCACCGGCGCACACCATGTCGACCTGGCCGCGGTACTTGCAGAATTCAAACGCCGGGGTGCGCATATCGTGCGGGTGGACAGCGGCGGCGGACTGACAGGAGCCCTTCTGACCGCACATTTGGTGGACGAGGTCAGTCTGCTGATCCATCCCGTCGTCGCCGGCAACGACCACCGCTGGCACGGCGCCGCAGTACTGCCGCACACCCGGCTCGAGCTGCGCGACTGCCAGCGCTTGGATGGGGACGACGGCCTTGCGTGGCTGCGCTACGACGTGGAGCACTGACGCCGACAAGGCTGCGGCCATCGCATGTTTTTTGCCACGGAATGTGGTTCTTGGCACACATTGCGTGATGTGGCCCGTGGCTGATTCGGGGTGGTGAGCGTTCCGCCATGCAGTGACCGCCTGGCCAGCTCACGACAGCGTCGGGTCCGGCCGCCGGATCGGCAGAACAGTCGACTTCGACCCCCTGTGGACGACAGAAGGACGCCGTACTGGCGTCATACCCATTGCGACTGTGGACGATGACACTTCCGGGACGCCGCCACTGGCAACCGTTAGCGTCGGTACGCTGCTCCGCATGGGGAGGGGACAAGCAGGCACCGGGTTGCTGGTTGCCCTACTGCTGTGCGCTTCCTGCACGGGCGGAACGTTGGGCACCTCCGCTTCGAAGACGCCGTCATCGGTTCCGAGCGCAACAACCCCGGCGACGGTGACAACGGCCGACCCGCCGGTGCCGGCGACGACACCCCGATAGTCCGTGGAGTCGGTGCGTCCCTCGTCTCAACGAGCACCGGCCAGCGCCACACCCGGTGTGAGCACGATCGTCCCGTCGTCGCGTGTGGTGGCCGTGACACCACGAGCTGATCGGCTGGTTCCGGCTCCGGTCGCCGGGCCGGTGGAGAACCCGCCGTGCCGTGGGGTGCGGTGCGTGACGATCGCGGTGTCCGGTGACGTGTTGCTGCACACCCAGCTCATCGAGCAGGCCCGGCAGGACGCCGCAGGCAATGCCAGCAGCACGGTGGACGGGATGGACTTCTTCCCGATGCTGGCCGACCAGCAGCGGTATGGGCAGAGCGCGGACATCGGGATCTGTCACCTGGAGACACCGCTGGCCGATCCGGGCGGGCCGTTCGAGAACTACCCGGAATTCTCCGTCTCACCGCAAGTGCTCCCGGCGTTGACCAAGACCGAGTACGACGCGTGTTCCACGGCCAGCAACCACACCATCGATCAGGGCACGGACGGGTTGGACCGGACCCTGGACGACCTGGACGCGGCCGGCCTTATCCACGACGGCTCGTACCGCACGCGGGCGGGTTCGAAGGTGCCGGTGGTGATCAACACCGAGAACGGGCGGGTCGGTTTCATCTCGGTGGCGTACGGGTTCAACGGCAACGAACCCGACGAGCCGTGGCAGGTGAACACGATTGACGTCGACGCGATCAAGGCCAAGGCGAGGTCGGCCCGGCTGGCCGACCCGGACATCGACTTGGTGTACGGGCACCACGCGCATGTCGTGCAGCCGATGGAGAAAATCAACGGCGGGTGGGCGATCTACGGGTTGGGCAACAACATCGCCGCGCAGCTGGGCAGCGCACCGGGAATGCAACAGGGCCTGCTGGTCCGGGTCCAATTTAGTCAGGACACAAAGGGGGAATGGACGACCACCGACGTGGCGTGGGTGGCGTCCTACCAGGACGTCGGCGCCCCGTACCGGTGGTGCGCACTCACTCCGACCGACACCTGCGGCACCGGAGACGGCACAGCCCTCGCGGAAACCACCGCGGTGGTCAACCAGTGGGGAGCGGACACCGACGGCGCCCACCGCATCAACTAAGCCTCGTTGCTCTGACTCCCCGCCCCAGTGGTGTCAGTGGTCGCAGTCGTTGGTCTGGCACACATTCCGGGATGCTCTCGTAGTCGTCCTCAGGTGGGTGAGTGGTCCGCCATGCTGGGCTGCTCCGGGTGGACCCGCTGACGTCTCGATCTCGTACCGGCCTGTTCCCGCGGCGGGTCTCGCTGATCCCCAGCAGGCGCACCGGCGGTGGCCGGTCGGGCAGCACTTGGTCGGCGTGCGCGACGAACGCATCGTCCGCGAACGTTCCAACTGACACACCTGTAACGCCGACCCGAGCGACAGGCATCGCCCAGATCAGAGCGCACAAGTGGGCATCCCTGAAACCGTGGAGACTCTGATTGATGTGATGTTGTGATCGGAAGCGAGCGCCGCACGGGGGGGCAGGCCGTTTTGGCCTGCCCCTTGGTGTGTCGTTGGTCGCGGTAAATGGCCCGGTTTGATCGAATTATTTGGCGCTGTGTGTCGCCTGCCGAGATCTCTCGGCACCCCAAATGACTTTCAGTGACGCCCACGGCTTCTCGCTCGCCGCGCACGTCTGTTCGAAACGAGAGCCATATAGCGCGACCAGAGTGCGCCAAACAATTCGATCATTTACAGTACATTGCGGCCTTGAGCTGGTTTTCGGCCCAGCGGCTCGGCCGAGTGGGATCGGCGCGTACGGATCTCATCGTGGAACATCTAGCCGCTATAGCAATGCTTGTATGGTTGGGAGGGATTTCTGGCTGGTGGCAGATCCGTGCGGACCGTTGGCGGCCAACGACATCCTTGGGGGCAACATGTCCAAACCACCGATCCATCCGATTGTCTGGCAGCCGCCGAAGGCGCCCGCCCGTGCGCGGCAGCGCTCATCCGCGACTCGGTTCGAACTTCACCTCTTGGACCTTCCGGGTCTTGGTCCGGAGGACGTCGCTGTCGACGCTGACGGATCGGCGATCACCGGCTTGTCGGACGGGCGGATCGTGCGAGTCGATCGTGGCGGTGATATCGAGCAGTTCGCCGACACGAAGGGACGCCCGATGGGGATCGAACGGCTGCCGGACGGAGCACTGATCGTCTGCGACGCGCACCGCGGACTGCTCCGTATCGGCACGACTCGGCGGGATATCGAGGTTCTGGTTGACACCTTCGAGGGTCGGCCGCTGCGGTTCTGCAACAACGCGACCGTCGGGCGCGACGGTTCGGTCTACTTCACGGACAGTTCCACCGAGTTCGGCGTGGATCATTATAAGGCTGACCTGTTCGCCCACACCGGGACGGGGCGGCTGTTTCGCTGGACAGCGGAGTCGGGCGTCGAGCTGCTCGCGGGCGGATTGGATTTCGCGAATGGCGTCACCCTGTCGGTAACCGAGGACTTCCTCGTGTTCGCCGAAACCAGTGGCTATCGCTTGCAGCGCATGTGGCTGGGCGGCCCGATGCACGGTGTGCGGGAGACCTTCGTGGAAAACCTGCCGGGCTTTCCCGACAATCTCAGCACGGGTGATGGTGGGCTGATCTGGGTGGCCCTGCCGAACGCGCGTAATCGTGTGCTCGACACCCTGTTGCCTCGACCACCGATCCTCCGCAAGTTGGCGTGGGCGGGCCCGGAGTTGTTGCAACCCAGGGAGAAACCAACTGTCTGGGTGCAGGCCTACAACTCCGACGGCGTACTGGTGCACGATCTGCAGACCACCCACCCAGGATTTCACATGGTGACCGGGGTGCGGGAGTTCGAGGGCGGCCTGTGGCTCGGCAGCCTGGCCTCCCGGGCCATCGGACGGATCACGCTGTAACCGCTACATGACCGCCGAACGTGCACGCACTGCAGTCGACGTGGTCGCAGAAGACCGTCGCTCATCACCGTTCTGAGACATTTCACCCGGCCGTCCAGATGGATCAGGTCGCCGGACGCTTTCCGGGTCCGAATCGAATCCAACGCGTTCGGGCAATTGCGGGCCACCGACCGTGGCCTGAACCGGCAACTCGGGCATGTCGTCTGCCGCGGTAAGTGGCACCTCTCTTCCACAGTAAATGGCATCCAGCCGCAGCCTGGTCAACGCGGTGACCTGCGCTGATGCGCATGGCGAGATGTTTGCCTGCGCATGCCTGTTCGAATTTGATACCAGTTAGCGTCGTCAGAAGGTGCCACCTAATTTGGCAATTCACAGCGATGGACAGCACCGGGGAGCCGAGGCGGTGCTGAACGGTGACGACCGTGCGGGCCAGTTCCGGTGGCACCGAGTACCGGTTTCCGCGGAAGGACACCAGGGCCTGCGCGGTCACCGGCCGCGGGACCGCCACCACCGTCGAGAACGCCGCCGCCGGCACCGGTCGCAACCTTTCGGTTTCGGCGAGAGCAGCGACAGTGCAACGAGTGCCGGTGTCGTCAATCACCCGAACCTTGGTGTCGGTCTTCTCCGCGCAGAACACGCTGAGCCGGGCCTGGGCCTGCGCGGCGGTCACGTCGTCGGGCAGGGTCCGCCACCAGCGTTGCGCGACGGTGTGGTTCGCCTTCTCCACCACGCCTTTGCGGTTCCCGCGGCGTGGTGGGCAGGGTTGACCTGTACGCCAAAGTGTTTGGCCACCGCCGCGTAGGACGAGGTGGCCCGGTCGGTGCTGGGCTGGACCACGGTCGACATCCGGTCGAACCGTCACACCCTGGTGATGCCGCCCAACGCGGTCGCGACCCGGTGCTGGGCATCGACCAGGTGCGGTTGGTCGGTGCTCTCGGCGAGCACGCCGCGCCATTTCCCCGAGTGCGACAACGCCCCGACCAGCAGGTACGCGGTCCTGCCGTACCCGTCCCACCCGGCCGGTGGGTTCGGCAGATCAACCCAGTCCCAGCGGGTTTCCTCACCGGCAGGATGGTCGATCACCGCTACCGGCCGGCCCGCCGTCGGGTGGCACGGCTCGCACGCCGGACGCAACCCGCGGGCCCGCAGGTTGTGCGTGAACCGCGGATAGGACCGGTCATAACCCAACGCCGTGACTTCGTGATACAACGCGGTCGCCCACAGGTGCGGGTCCTCTGTCAGTCGTTCGCGGCACCGGGCGAAGGGCTCGAAGACGTCCTCACCGGCCGGCGCCCGAACACCGGCGGTCCGTTCCCCGGACAGGTACGCCCGGATCGTCTTGCGGTCCCTGCCCAGGTGCCGGGCGATCGCCGAGATCGACCAACCCCTCCTCCTCAGTGCGTGTGCGTCGATGTCGTCCTCCTGATGCTCCTATAAACGTCAAGCAGCAACAGGAAGCCGGGTGGGCTCAACGCGAAGTGGTCGCAGAAGCGCCCAGACCTCGCGAGCCAGGAGTCGCTTCAGGCAGCGGATGATCTCGGTCTTGGTCTTGCCTTCTGCGGTGCGCCGAGCGACGTAGGCCTTGGTCGGCTCGTGATATTGCATGCGGACGACGACGACCCGGTAGAGCGCGGCATTGGCCTGCCGGTGGCCGCCGCGGTGCAGTCGGTGCCGGGTGGTCTTCCCGGATGACGCCGGGATGGGCGCGACACCGCAGAGTCTGGCCCAGGCCGCTTCTGAGCGGATCCGTTCGGGATTGTCGCCAGCCGCGATCAGCAGATCCGACGCGGTGTCCGGTCCCAAACCGACCGCGGCGACGAGGTGCGGAGCGATCCGGGCGGTCAGCTCGGCGAGGATCATTGCGTGGTCTTTGATCTCCGCGTCCAACGCCAACCAGCGACGGGAGATCGCCCGCAGGGCGTGCTTGCTTGCCGCGGCGACCGATGTGACGTCACCCGGACGCAGCGCGGCGCAACGATGAATCAACGCCATCTTCGTCAACGGTTGCAGAGCCTCCCGCAGCTCGGCCGGGGCGTTGATCAGGACGCTCTTCAAGGTCACCATCGCCGCGGTTCGTGCTTTCACCGCAACATCTTTCGCGACTTTGATCTGCCGGATCATTTCCACCGTGCCGTCGGCTGCCTTCGGCACCGACGTCGCCCTGCCGGCCAGCACGGCGCGGGCCGCGTTCTCTGCGTCCAGGGTGTCGGACTTCCCGCGCAGGCGTCGATCCCGACGATCGGTCCGTGACACCTCCACGACCTCCAGACCGTGCCTTCGGATCGCGACGCTCACGCCGGCCCCGTAGGAACCGGTGCCCTCCACCGCGAACACCACCTCCTGGCCCAGCTTGGCGGCCCAGCCGATCAACTCCTCGTACCCGGCGGAATCCGCGGTCACCGATCGCGACTCGAGGACTGCGCCATCGGCATCCAACGCGACCGCGACGTGGATGAACTTGTGGGTGTCCAGGCCGACGATCACTCGACGTCGACGGTGCTGCTGCGCCATGCTCGTCACTGCTACCTCCTGGCTCGACCGGGTACGGATAGCGACGCTGGCTGGTCGGGTGGACAGGACTGTGACGGGACCTGAGCTGCGATCAGGCTCCTATGAGGTCACTGCCCGGCCGGCCAGCACCACCGAGGTGGTGCACCGCCCGGACAGGCGACGGATCAAGAGAAAGACACCCAAACCACGAGGTCAGTGTGAGCAGGAGTCAGCCCGCCGGGCGGCTCAGGCAAGTCTCACAGTGTGAGCATGAGGCGGGGCTCCCTCGAGCAGCTGGTGTGTGGTCAGAGACCGCCAGCATCGAGGGAGCCCCGCCATCGTTGGCGGAGCCACACAGGTGGGGTGCCTCGGTGTTTGTCAAGCCCCCCTCGACCGCGAGTTTGGTTTCCTCCCCCCTCAGCGCCGCAATTGTCTTCCGCCGCTCGTCGACGTCAATGTCGTTCGTCCCCCCGGCTGGCCGCGGGTTTGAAACCCGCTCCGGGCGCTCCACATTGACCTCTCCTCGTCTGCGGAAAGTACCGGCAGCTACGGAGGGGGGAAGGAAGTAATTTCCACGTTAGTTGTGTGCCCCAGGTCTGCGATGACCGAGCTCCTGAAGCGGCCGGGAGGGGGTAAGAATTAGGCGGCGTCGGAAGCGGAAGCCGGACCGGAAACCTCTGCCCGCTGGCGCTTTTCGTCGCTGATCATGGTCCGCCAGACATGGTCCGCCAGGCGCCGTTTCAGACACCGCCTGGCCTCCCTCGGGGTCTTACCCTCCGCGATCTTGGTCCGGTAGTAGATGTTGCCCAGGCTGCCGGCCGTCCGAATCTGGGTTACCGCGACGATGTGCAACGCGGAATTGAGCTGACGATCCCCGGACCGGGACAGCCGATGACGGGCATGCTCCGCACTGGCCACCTCGACCGGCGCGACACCCGAATACGCTGCGAACGCGGCCGAGCTTGGGAACCGGCTCGCCCGGCCGGACCGGCCAATCAACCGCGCGGCCGTGACCGGTCCGATGCCCACGGTCCCGGTTAGGGTGCTGCCCGAGGCCTTCACCAGCCCCGCCATCACCTCGGCGTTGGCCTTCAACCGGGAATCCAGGGAATGGATCTCGGCAACCAGATCACCGGCGATGTGTTTGCGGACCCGTTCGGCGTCACCCGCCGGCCGCACCGTGCGCAACAACGCCGCAGCGGCCAGGGCGGACAAACCCCTGGGTGCGCCGCCGGCCAGCAACGCCCGGAGCAGGGCATGCAGCTGGTTCACCGCCCGGACCCGGGCCTGCGACAGGTTCGCCCGCCGCTCGTCCAGCAGTCCCAACACATCCGCGGTGTCCTCGGCCTCCAACGGACGCGCATCACCCTGCAATGCCGCCACGCACGCTGCCGCGGCGGCGTCGATCCGGTCGTTCTTCCGACCTCCACCACGGGAGAGCTGCCGCACCCGGGCGGTCGCGGTCGTGGGCACGTCGACGACCTCTTCCCCGCGGGCGAGCAGCCAGGACGCCAGATGCCGGCCCAGGCCCTCGGCGTCCTCGATCGCCCAACGGCGCTCCGGCCACCGACCAGCCCAGGTAAGCAGGCGGCGGTATTCCCGCAAGGTGGCGTCGATACGGATCGAGGCCACCTCACGATTCGATTCGGGTTCCACGGCCGTCGCCGTGGACGTGGACTTGTGCGGATCAACGCCGATCAGCATCATCGTCATTGGGTCCCTTCACTTCCCGTGGACTGGATGGGGGGATCCGCGGTCGACACTCCGACTTCGAGAGCACTTGCCGGTGCCTTCGTGGTCACGCCTCTGTTGAGTCAGACCGCGAACGGCCACCGGGCGGGTTCGACACACCCCACCAGAGCCAACCCTCGCAGGCGGCAGGAATTCTACGAGTCAGCCCGCCCGGTGTCCTACGGCAACGCTACGGGCGATCAACCCAGGTCGCGATACCGCTGAACCCCATACAAGTCGGAACTTTAACGAGCAGGTCCGGGGAGATTCACCCGAGCGCCATCATCACTCCAGACGTCGTCCACGCCGCACGGCAGATCCTCGTCATCGGCACTCAGTGAGCCAAAAAACGCGAGGCGATCAAACCGTGCCAGATAAATCGACCATCTACAGGGCAGGGCCGGCCCCACACGGAATGGAGATTTGTCATAGGCATAGCACGCCTGGAACAGCGACGACCAATTTGTCAACGAGTCATTCCGCCCGCAGGGGCCAGCCTGCCAGCGACCACTGGGCCGCCTGTGGAGTCTCGCAGTCTGTCAAGCGGCTGTGGAGGGGTCGAGGAGCATTGTTTTCGGCGGACGAGTGGCAGCTAGGTCAGCTGCGCGGGACTGCACCCGGCAGCGGCGGCACGACCGGCGGCAACTGCTTCCCGCTCTGAGCGCGGCGCTGCGGCGGGCTCTCGAGCGGATCGCTGAACGGCTGCGCGTCACCGACGCACCTCTTCCCGGCAGCCGGAACCTTGCGGGTCAATAGGTAACGGTCCATCGCGTCCGTCACGCACGCCGAAGTTCCGTATGCCGTGTGCCCCCAGCTGTCGCTACTCAGCAAACGGCTGTTGGGCAGCAAGTTCGAGGTGTTCACCGCACCCTGGTAGTTGGTCGCCGGGTCCCAATAGTTGCCGACGACGAGCACCGGGTTGGCGGTCCTGCTCGTGAACGACCCACGGTAGGTGTCCTCGTCGCGCACTGTCCACGTCGAGGTCGCGCACGGCGCAGAAGCCCAGGTCCACAACCGACCGAAGTCGGGTGCGGTTCGATCGTTGCGGGCGGCGTAGGTGGCCCAGTCCTTGGCCTGCATCGGGTTGCGGCCGTCGGTGCACAGCACCGACTGGAACGCCTCCGCATCGTTGAAGTAGGGAAAGGCCCAGCCCATCGAGCGGCCCAGCCGCTGCCTCTCCGCGGCGGCGGCGTGCGCCTTCGACGTCTGGCTCTTCGCCTTCGCGAGTAGTGCCTGCCGGGCGGCGGACTGCCGTGTAGCGGCGGGCGTGCCCGCGTTGGCCGGCGCCTCCAGAAGGCTCAGCACCCCGCTGAGGTCCTGGTCGACGAACCTCCACCCGTCGGGTGAGTAGAGGTCGCTGAGCAGGAAGGAGGTGAGCACGGGATAGGTGATCTCCAGGACGACCTCGCCGGTCACGGGATCGGTGATCACGATCGGGGCCGCTTTAAGGTCGGCGATGATCTTGGCGTAGGTCTTCACCGGATCCCCGGACGCCGCGAGCTGGCAGTAGTCCGGCCCGGCCTTCCTGCAGCGCACGAGGATCTCGTCCAGCGCCTTCGCGGCACCCTCACCCGAGCGGATCCGCTGCGTCTGAGGGACCGCTGCCGTGGCGGCCGTGCCGGCCCAGCCGACCGGGTCGATCACCCCGTCGATGGCGACGGCCCGCACCCGGTCGGGAAAGAGGTTCGCGTAGACGATGCCGAGATAGGAGCCGTAGGAGAACCCGAGGTAGGTGAGTTGCTTGTCCCCGGTCATCCGGCGCAGGACGTCCATGTCGCGCGCTACCTGCGCGGTCGACATCGACCCCGACAGCGGGCGCCCGGTCGTCGAACACGCCGCGCCGAAGTCCTCCGAGGCGCGCACGTAGGCGCGCACCTCCGGCCGATCGAACGGGAAGGGACGGGAACGGCGCGAAACGCGTCGTCGTCCGGGTCACCGTCAACGGCACCTTCGTCGAAGGGGTCCCGGTCCCGCTGGACGTGCTGTTCGGGGACCACGGGTGATCGCACGAAGGAGGAGGGAACTCCCTGCCGGCAACGGGTCTCGCCGCAGCACCCGCTGGACGAATCGGAAGGCGCAGACCAGCCGTCAGTGCTTGACCAGCCGTTCGACGTGATCGGTTTCCTACCCCGTCGACGTCCCTGTGGTGGCTCCCGATCAGCTCCCACCGGCTGGTGACCCCGTCCGGGCCTCCTAGTTCGCCGGCCTTCAGTGCGGTGTCGATGCGGTGCCGGACCGGTTATTCGGTGGCCGGTTCGGTGGCGAAGCGCACCCTCACCCGCACCTGGCCGTCGGAACGGACCGCGCCGATATGGCGGGCGTTGCGCCGTCTATTGTGAGCTGTAGGTTGACCGCCGGTCGCAGCACGCCCCGGGCGGTCCGCGGCGATGCATCGGGCATCAATTCGTAGGCGAGGGACGGTTCGCGGTCCGCTCCGTCTGCCTTGGTCCGCTGGGGCACGATGGGGAAGTGAACACTGCGGGCACCAGGCGCGGGTGATAACGCCATGCTCGCGGTCGGTCGGCAGGAGTTTCGGGTGTCCAGCCCCGACCGGGTCCTTTACCGGTCGACGGGTACCACCAAGTCGGAGGTCATCGGGTACTACGCCGAGGTCGCGGAGTCCATGAGTCCGCATGTGGCGGGTCGACCGGCGTCCAGGAAACGCTGGCCCGAGGGTGTCGATGGCGATGCGTTCTTCGTTAGGGACCTCGAGCCCGGGACACCGGCGTGGCTGACCCTCGTGCAGATCCCGCATGGCTCGGGCCCGAAGTTCTACCCTGTCTTCGACTCGCCCGCACCCCCGGCGTGGCTGGGGCAGGTTGCCGCCCTGGAACTGCAAATGCCGCAATGGCGCATCGAGCAAACCGCCGGTCCGGCGACCACGCGGGCAACGGAGCGGTACCCGGACCGGGTGGTGTTCGATGGCCTGGTCGCAGAACCACCAGGCAATGCAACCATCTCGCCGTACTCGATGCGCTGCCGGGAATCTTGCGCACCGCTGTGGTGAGCGCAGCGGCGGGGTATCGACCGCCGGCCAGGGTCGGGCAGCTTGACGACGCGCGAACTCCGGGCTGCACGGAGTGGATCGGATCCTCTTTTCAGTGTCGGGGGTCCTGGCCGGTCCGGGTCCCGGTCGTTGCGGACAGCGAGAGCGCGGGCTCCTTGGAGCGATGGGTCGGCGGTGAGAGAGTGCTTACGTCAGGTGAACGTCGGCCAGGGAACGGACGGTGGAGTGGCGAAACCGGTGATCCTTGTGGTGAGCGACCACACGTCGGAGCTGACTGGACTCTCCGCCGACTTGCAGCGGCGCTTCGGTGGTGACTACCGCGTGTTGCCGTCGAGCGGCGGTCAGGCGGCGGTGGCCGCTGCGGCTGGGGCCGTGCACGGGGGGCATGAGATTGCGTTGCTCATTGTCGATCAGTCGATCAAAGGGTTGACCGCGGTGGAGGTGCTGACCCGAGCTCACGACGTGGCGCCAACGGCGAAGCGGGTCTTGCTGATCAAACGCGGCGATTGGTCTTCGAACCATCCGGTGGTGTCTGCAATGGCGCTCGGATTGGTGGACTACCACCTGTTCAAACCCTGGCGTCCGTTGGAGCGGGTCCTGTATCCATCGGTGAGCGAGCTGTTGGCCGCCTGGGACAAGTCTCAAGACGCCCTCGAGGTACCAGTGCGGATCGTTGGATCCGCGTCGTCCGCGCGTTCACACCAGCTTCGCGATGCATTGACCCGGGTGGCCGTTCCGTACTGGTTCTTCGACGCCACATCCCAAGCCGGACAGCAGCTTCTGGCGGAGGTGCGTGCGGATGGAACTCGACTGCCTGTCGCAGTTTTTTACGACGGGCAGGTGCTCGTCGAGCCGCGGCTCTCCGAGGTCTGGAATGCGTTGGGTGTTGCCACAGAGCTCGATGTCTCGTCGTGCGATCTTGCCGTCATCGGAGGGGGCCCGGCCGGGCTGGCTGCCGCCGTTTACGGCTCGTCGGAGGGCTTGGACACTCTGTTGATGGAGACAGCGGTGCCTGGAGGACAGGCCGGCACAAGCTCACTGATCCGTAATTACCTCGGATTCCAACGTGGCGTCAGCGGTGACGATCTGGCCAACCGCGCGGTGGAACAGGCCTGGCTCTTCGGCACCAAGATGGTGTTGTCGCAGAGAGCCACGGCTCTGCGCAGGGACTCTGGGGGACAAGTGGTGGTCACGACGAGCGACGGGAGCGAGGTGAGGGCACGGGCTGTCGTCATCGCCACCGGTGTCTCCTGGCGCCGCATCGGCGTCCCAGCGCTGGAAGACCTGGTGGGCGTCGGCGTCTTCTACGGCGCGGCTGCCGCCGAGGCCCGGGCAATGCAGGGGCGCGAGGTTTTCGTTGTTGGGGCGGGCAACTCGGCCGGTCAGGCAGCGATGCACTTGTCACGGTACGCCGCCAAGGTCACGATGCTGGTCAGAGGTGAGTCCCTGAGGACCACAATGTCGGAGTATCTGGTATCCGAGATCGAGCACACGGGAAACATCATTGTTCGTTTCCAGACCGAGGTGGTCGACGGAGCGGGCAGCGGACGACTCACCTCGCTGACCCTCCGGCAGCGACACAGCGACGCTTTCGAAACGGTGCCGGCCTCGGCACTATTCCTGCTAATCGGAGCCGAACCACATACGGAGTGGTTGGCCAACAGCCTGGCACGGGACGACCACGGCTACTTGCTGACCGGCCGTGACCTCGTGCATCCAGCATCTGCCATGGGCTGGTTCGAAGGGCGACCCCCGATGCTCCTGGAGACGAGCATGCCGGGTGTCTTTGCGGCCGGAGATGTCCGACATCGTTCCGTCAAGCGCGTCGCGGCAGCAGTCGGCGAGGGCTCCACCGCCGTCCATCTCGTGCACGAATACTTTGCCGAAGCCGATCGCGGCGACTGAGGTGTACCGCTTCTGGAGGCATATGGCTCGACTGCTAGTTGTCTGTGAGTCAGAACCGCAGCTCGATCAGGCATAGCCGAGTAACGAAACACCGGCCGCAGTGCGCGCAATTCCGGTCCCGCGAGGCGATCCCACATCCCCGGACTGCGAATTGGTCGGGATGCGGAGTTGGTACAGGTCACCGGCCAACTGGTCCGTCACGCGGGATGGCGGTCGGGGCGCCCGATGCGGTGATGACCACATCATGGGCAATCGAAGGATTCTCGTCCCGCTACTCGTGCGCCGCGAAGGCGGAAAAGAGATGCCGGCCATCCTCGCCAAGCTCAAGCAACGGCTCGAAACAACCAGCTAAGGCGAGCAATCCGGCCTGGAGTCGTCGAGCGTGAAGACGAGCAAACGTCGGCCTTCTGCCGCATTGATCTACCGCGACCTGATCCCATTCGCGGCTTCGCAGATCTGATATCTGGGCCGAGCCCATGGCGTAGGCCTTTACCCAAGTCGGTCAACCCAGCTACCGTCGGTCTGGTCAACCACCCCGCACACGATCGGGGCATGACACCGAACGTCGTGCCGAAGCGCCGGCCTGCGGGGACCTCAGCAGGTGGCCAGTTCGCACCGACCGCCCGGTCGGAAACCCGTGTCGCGGTGAGCGCCCCGGGTGGGTCGCCATCGCTGAGCGCCGGCGGCGGCGACGGACCCACACCGGTCGGTCACCCGGAGTGTGCCGCGCCGACCGGCACTCTGTCCGGGGTACACCCCGCAGCGAGAGCCGCACTGCTGGACGAGAGCGCCCCGACCGTCACCGATCCGGAGGGCCGCTACCCGGTGGTGATCGGCCCGCGGTTCGAGAGCGACCCGCGGCGTCCGCTGCCGAGGTCGCCCGGTTACTGCGGGCGGACCTGAAGGCCGCCCAGGAGGCCGCCGCATTGCCGCCGTCCGCGGTGTTCTCGGTGCGGTCCGATTCGCATTACGGTGGCCAGTCGGTGAGCGTTGAGATCCGCAACCTGCCCGACCGTGAGATCCTGGACGACCACCCCGACTACCCGCATCGGTTGAACAGGCAGGCCCGGAACTCGAACGCGCCGTGCGACGAATGGCCAACGCCTACAACCGGGACGCCTCCGACAGGGCATCCGACGTCTACGACGTGCACGACTACGCCCACGTGTCGATCGAAACGGAGTCTGAAAGACGGACCTGGGAATCTCTGGCAGGGAGGGGGTGGTCTGCCAAATGACACCGCCTGGCGTGTCCTGAGAAAGGTCGGGGTGAGAACGGCGCAATGAATGACGTGACAGACCCCGTCAGTGGGCCGCGTCGAACGCCTCCTGGATCGAGGTGGCGATCCGGCCGCGGTCGGACACCTCGGGCTTCGGAGTAGCGAATGCTCTGCGGTCCACTGGTTTTGGCTGTAAGATCTCCGTGTGCGCGCGGAACCTCTGGTGGTCAAGTGGACCCGGTCCCGTGGCTAGTTTGGATTTGATCCCTCGGAGCGAGCCGTGGGTCGCAGGATGACCGCGTTGTCGATGACTCTCACACTGAGAGCCGTCACTGGGTCTGCGGTATCCGGGCCGTCCTCTCTCTCGAACCAAACCTCGTAGTGCGCCGGTAAGTCCGCCAGGGCGGCGCGGAGTTCAGCGATGGTGATTGCTGCGTAAGGGTGATCGATTCGTGAGGTGTCGGGCATCGTTTCACCAGCCTTTGGAAGCCGAGTAAGAAGATTGAAGGTCGACGTCACGGCTCTGTGCGGTTCCAAGCAGAGCCAGCGAATCTGTTCCGCGGGGCCTCGAGACGCTGGCCATCCCTCGTTTGCGTCCTGAGTGGCGGCTCCGTTCGCTACTGACGAGCGTCCACCGGATTGTGATCCGGGTGCGCACCCGAAGCGGCGCGCATCGCATGGGGATTTCCGTGCACAGGATCTCCCGATCGGACTCGGTGGCCACCAGCACCCCGGAAACCTCCTTCCCTTGACCGGGAGGCTCGGGCGTGACGCTGCGCGGGCGGGCACGGCGGGTCGTGCTACCAGGACAGGCACGACGCCACGGTGAAGCTCTCCCGACGCCGGTGATCGCCGCCAGTGGAAGTGAGTAACGCCGCGTGATCCTGAGCGCCTGCACCCACCGAGTATGGCCCGAACCGATGCAAGCCGTTGCTTGGCGCCACACCAGATGTTGGCCATGCACTGGCACGATCGCTCGCAAACCGTCACGTGACCGCGTCGAAACCACAGACGCCCGGCGTGAATAGATTTGCACAAGAGACTTGAGGAAACCGACAGCAGATCGGGCGAGAGTGACGACGGCCAAGAGGAGGATTCACTCCCCGGCGGCCGCACCACCAATACGGCGGGCTACCTCGGCGTAACGCCGCCGCTTGCCCGTACTGGCAGCACTGTGAGGCGCGATCCACCGCGCGCTGAAGAACCGCGTCCCCGCTCCGGCGGCGCCGTACTCGACCGGCCAGTTCGCCTTCAAGAACGCGGTCGTGTACGCCAGCGTGCCGTAGGCGTAGCTGTGCGACTTGTTGAACGCGAAGGCGGCGGCGTGTTTCATCGCGTCCCACACCCTGGTCGCGGTGGCCGGTCCAAACACCGGGGAGAGTCTGGGCTCCATCGTCTACCAGGAACAGATGATGCGGCTGGGCACCGTGATGGCCGGGTTCACCCCCGCCCAGTCCAGCCGGCTCCGCAAGGCCGTGTCGAAGAAGAACCCGGCCGAGATGGTCGCGGTGGGCGCGTTGTTCGCCGCCGGGTGCGGCGTCGAGACCCGCGACGAGAACGGCGCCGTCCAGGTCGGGGTGAAATGGAGGTGCCAGCGGCGGCGGTCTGTGTGCGCCAACCACTTCCGGACCTCGCGTGCCTTGTGCGCGGACAAGTTGTCCAGGATCACATGTACCGACAATCCGCGTTCGACGGTGGCGTCGATCTGTTTGAAGAACGCCAACACATCGGCGCCTGTGTGGCCCTTCCGCAGGTGGGTGTGCACCTGCCCGGTGCCCACGTTCATCGCGGCGAACAGATCGATCGTGCCGTGCCGCTTGTAGTCGTGCGTCATGGTTCCGGCCCGACCCGGTTTCATCGGCAGCGACGGCTGGGTCCGGTCCAGAGCCTGGCACTGGGTCTTCTCGTCGAAGCTGAACACCACCGCCCGCGCCGGGGGTTTCAAGTACACCCCAACAACATCGACCAGCTTCTCCTCGAACTCCGGGTCGTTGCTGATCTTGAAAGCGTCCACCCGCCACGGCTGCAACTGGTGATCGGACCAGATCTGCGCCACGGTGTCCTTGCCCACCCCGACCTGGGCGGCCAGGGTGCGGGTCGTCCAGTGAGTGGCGCCCCCGGGAGGCTGGCCGGTCAGCGTCAACTCGACCACCTTCTGCACCGTGTCCGGCGGCAACCACGCCTTCCGCCCCCGACCCTTCGCGATACCGCCGACACCATCGATGCCCTTGTCCGCGAACCGCTTCCGCCACCGCCGCGTCCGAGTCCACCCCCGAACGGCGGGCGATCTCCTCGTTCGCCACCCCGTCAGCGGCCCACAACAGCGCTTTCGCCTGCACCACCTGACGGTGCGGCAACACCGACGAACCAGCGATCCTGACCAGCCTCACGCTGGTCCTCCGTCACCGGCAACGCCGCAGCCACCATAAGCCAATTCTACCAAACCACCAGACTAATTGTGCGACACACCACCAGGCTGGGTCGCCGCACTCAGAGGTCATCACTTCCGGCGTTGGCTGGTCGCGAATGTTCCTTCCGCTCGCGGACCTGTACCTGCCGCTGAAAAAGTATCGCCAGAGCTCCTCATCCATGATCTCGGTCCCCTTCACGGTCCGCGCACCGAAGGTCCGATTGAAATCGGATCAGTATTCTGTGACTATTCTGCCCCTTCCGCATGATGCATTCCAGCATCAGCTTCGCCCCAAGGTGTTCGACAGCCGTGCTTGGAGACAGCCTGCGGCGATCGCTCTTGTCCCCGCCCCTTGGCCATTAGGCCAGGGTGCCGTCGAGCTACTCCGAACTCGAGTCGGCGTACGGGCTGCGACAGTCACACGTTTACGACATCGGCGAGTCGAGCGACGAGGCAAGCCTGCTCGGTGGGCTCGGGCAGTTGCTGGCGCTGGACCTGCAGAACACGCCCACGGACGCCGACTTCCGTGGTATGGATGCCAGGGGATTTCGGGCCACCCGTCCTGGAGCACACCAATCAGCGCAGCACCCGGCAGTTGGCGGACATGGTCGGTGCCGAAACGGTGTTCCTTCGGATACCCGGAGTCGTTGCCAGCCCACAGATCTGGCAGACGCCGCTTGATCACCACAGCCACGCGCGGGCCACCCTGGCCGCACTGGATCACCTGGATCTGGCGCTGGTCGGGATCGGGGCCGGCGGCATCATGCCAGCCCTGACCCCGGGCGACAACTTCTTCACCGCCGCGCAGGTCGCCCAGGCCAAGGCCCGCGGGCCGTCGGCGAGGTCGACCTGCGGTTCATCGACGCCGACGGCGAACTGGTGGAGGAGAACGACTTCGACGAGCTGATCATCGGTGTCACACCGGATCAGCTCTGCCGGGCAGAACGGCGGCTCAGCGTCGCAGGCCGCCCGTCGAACCGCGTGATCCGAGCGGCGCTCATCGTCGGATGGATCAACATCCTGATCACCGACTCGGTCACCCGACCGATGGCTGCTGCACTACCGCACGGAACCGAGCTTCAGCCCGACACCCAGAGGCGTCCCTTGTCACCCCGCCGCGCCGCCAGTCGCAGTGACCTCATCAGCGCTGCGGGCGTTTCGGACCGATCGAACCGATGTGGAATTGCCCGGGATAGATAGTCGTGACGGAGCCCGTCGTTGACGCCTTGCAGTACGGCAAACGATGACTACGGACACCGCTCTCTGCGGTACAGGTACTGGGCTACCCGAGTCCAGACACACGGGCCCCCGCATCAGGAAGCGGAGTGTTCAACCCCTCGGGAAGTGGTCCAAGGCTCTGGGCGGTTCTAAATGGCGCAACCAATGTGAACGAACCAATTCGGATATTCGCGGGGCAGGTGGATGCGCGACCGGACCGGAATGCTGTTACCCGGTTGTCAAGCGAGCAGATCGTAGCCACTGGGCCCGGTCGGCCGTTTCAGCGGTCGGTCTTCCACAAAGATCAGGTGTCCCATCACAGTGACGGATCTTGCGCTCGGGCTTGAGGGTGGTGCGCTCAGTTCGAGGATGCTTCGTTTGACGGCTCCGAGGCGGCTGGCTATCGACCGGACGCTGAGAGGATGAACTGAACGGCGCATGTCGTGCTCCAAGAGGATCGTGTTTCGGGAGCGCCCTTGCTCATTAAGTGCGGACGTCAGGAACCCCGCATTATTGAGACGTGCATCAACCGCGGGGGTTGCGTGCGGCCGACAGAACTACTTGATCAGGGTGCGGTGAGGGTAACGGTGAACGTGTAACGGTCGGGCCGGTAAATGTGTTGTGCCCACTCCAGTGGGCGGGCGGTGATGCTGTGGGTGAGCCGGTTCATCGTCAGCACCGGGCTCTCTGGCGTCAGCGCAAGGAGTTGGCATTCCTGGTGTGTGATCGTGCGGGCTCCGATTCGTTGGCGCGCCACCTTCGGGTGCACTCCTACCGCGCGAAGTGCCTGGTAGAGACCTGTTGTCGTCAGGTCTATGGCGGTGAGGTCGAGAAGGTCAACAGGGAGGTAGTTCTCCAGGATGGCCAGCGGCTGCCCTCCAAGGGCACGCAGTCGTCGCAGGTGGAGGACCATCGCGTCGGGCGGCAGTTGCAGTTCTTCGACTGCTTCGGGGGGTGCGGGAATGACTCGGTCGAGGAGCACGGTGGTGACGGGCTTGTGCCCTTTGTCTATCAGGTCGTCGAACATGCTGGTCAGGTGGAGCGGGCGAGTGATGGCTCCCGGCAGTACCGTCGTTCCGGTTCCCCGTTTGCGGACCAGAAGGCCGCTGATCACCAGTGCCTGAATGGCCTGCCGCATCGTGCCCCGGGAAACTCCGAACTGACCTGCCAAGTCGATTTCATTATCCAACCGGTGCCCGGGAACGAGCTGTTCAGATTCAATGGCGTGACGCAGTTGCGCGGCAATCTGTTGATGGAGCGGGATTCGGGTGGGGCGATCAGCCTTCATCAAGGACCAACCAACGGTGTCGAGTCGCTTTTCCCATTTTCATGTCGTCTACTCGCACGACGCGAGTGCCTCATTCTGGGCGGTGATGTGGACCGTTCGTCCTTGCTCGGCGCTTTCCCGGGCGGCGTCGAGGACCTCCAGGGTGCGGACGCCTTCGGCAGCCGGTACAGGCTGCGGTCCCGCACCTCGAGCTGCTGCGGCGAACTGGGTATAGAGATCCTGATATCTGCCTTGCGCGGACGGGATGCGCTTCTCCCCGTCGCTGGTGGCGAGGATCCCCCAGCTGTCCTGGGGTTCGTAGCCCCAGGTGTCTGGTTCAGACGCCGGCCGGCGTCCCGCGAAAATTGACTGTGCCTGCACATCGGTGCTGCGGGAGCGGTAGCTGCCGTTGCTGCCGTAGGCGCGCAGTTCGCGGACGGAGACCCTGTTCACCTTGGTGGACTCGACGTGGGAATGAACTCCGCTGGCATGCTGCAGAGTCACCACGAAACTGGAGTCGGTCAACCCTTCGGGTCGCTCGATCCAGTCCAGATGCGCGGTGACGGCAGTGGCCGGCCCCAGCAGCCACAGCATCTGATCGACCAGATGGGTGCCGATGTCGCGCAGCAGACCACCGTCCGGACCAGCCTCGAGGGTCGCCGGATCGTCGAGGTCGAACCGTGAATGAACCCGCCACAGCTCCCCGAGTGACGCAGCGCCGATGATCTCCCGCAGCGTGCGGATGTCGGCGTCCCACCGACGGTTGTGGTACACCGACAGCATGACGCCGGCATCCGCTGCCGCGCTTTGCATCTCACGCGCAGCGGCAGCGGTGGGCGCGAACGGCTTGTCTGCGATCACATGCACCCCCGCCGCGATGGCCTCCAACACCAGATCCCGTCGGGTGGCGGGTGGAGTGGTGATCGTGACGGCGTCGACCCCGGCCGCTAGCAGATCGGTCAGGCTCTCGTAAATCCGAACGCCGGGCCAGTCCCGCGCGGCCGCCGCCTTGCGCTGCGGCGACCGGGCGACCACTCCCGCGAGCTCAATGCCGTCTGCGGCCTCGATGAACGGGGTATGGAAGTTCTGGCCGCCCGATCCGTACCCCACTACACCGAGACGCATTCCTAGCCCCGGAGCAGCGCAGTGACGGAGTGGGCGGCGACTGGGGGTTCTTCGATGCGCGCGTCGTCGACCATACCGGCTGCGGTGAGCGCCGCACCGATGCTGTCGGACATGCCTTCTCCTTCGATGTTCACCCGCGATCCAAGCGGCTTATTTCGGTATGGAGCGCTACAAGTGGAGCGCTCCAGTAGCGTAGGGTGCATCCCACCACGCTGTCAACGCCCCACCGCTATAGCCGGGGACGTGCCGTTCCCGACAGGAAGGAAGCGCTTAATGAGCCCAACCGCATCCAAGGCGATCGGCGGGAGTGACGAGCCGGCGGTTGTTCCACGTGGCCGGCCGACGATCTATGACGTGGCCGACCGCGCGGGGGTATCGAAGTCGTTGGTGTCGCTGGTGTTGCGTGGCTCGCCGAACGTGAGCCCGGTTCGACGTGACGCGGTGCTGACCGCAATCCGGGAACTGGGGTATCGGCCGAGTCAGGCCGCAACAGTGCTGGCGAGTCGACGCACCCAGGCCATCCAGGTTGTCATCGACGACTACCGCAACCTGTGGTTCGTCGATCTGCTGGATGGGCTTCGGAAGGCGTTCGACGGGCGCGGGTATCGGGTTTCGGTGATTGACCGGACCGGGGACAACTCCGGTGCTGCTTCAGCTCCACTGGCTGCGGGCATTGATGGTTTGGTGATGGCGTGTGACCCGGGGGATGGGCTGCTGACAGGCTGGAACGGTCCGACGGTCATGGCAGGTTGGCGCGAAGGCACTCTGGTGGGTGCGGACCAGGTCGCGAACGACGACGAGTTGGGGAGCCGCTTGGCAGTGGCGCATCTGGCGGAGCTGGGACATCGCGAGATCGGTCATCTCTCGGGCGGCGGGGGCGCCGCGGGGCACCGTAGGAAGGGTTTCACCGAGGCGGTTGCTGCGGCCGGTCTCGCCGGTCATGTCAGTGAGGGCCTCGGCGGGACCACGGAGGAAGACGGGTATCACGCCGCCGAACACCTGCTCCGCCGGCAACCGGACCTGACGGCCGTCTACGCCGCAAACGACAGCATGGCGGTCGGTGCGCTGGCAGCTTTCAAGGAGCGCGGTTTGACGGTCCCCGCCGACATCTCGCTGGTCGGATACGACGATTCGCCGTTGGCCAAGTTCCGGTACATCGATCTGACGTCCGTTGATGACAAGAGCACTGCCGTCGGCCAGGCTGCCGGCCGTGCCCTGTTGATGCGCATCGACGAGCCCCACCGACCCGTCGACCAGGTGCTCATCGAACCGGCACTGGTCGCCCGGGGTAGCTCGGGACCGGCGCGACGCTGAACGCCCCTTGGAAGGCGGTCTGACAGCGCCGGGGTTGGGAGCGAAAGCGCTTCACAGGTAGGGCTTCTGGGCTGATTTGAGTGCTTCGTATCGACCCCTTGCGTCCTGGGTGAAGTGCAAGGTGGATACCTCGGCGACGGGGACGTCCCACCAGCCGTCGCCCTTGGGCGATTCGTACTCCAGATCGGTGTCCACGTGCACCATGCACGGGTCGTCGCCGGCCTTCGCGGCGGCCAGCGCGTCTTTCAACTCGGTCAAGGTCTTTGCCCGGTACACCTGGATGCCCAGGGACTCCGCGTTCAGCGCGAGGTCGACCGGCAACGTGCCGCCGTCCAGTCGGCCGGATTCGGTGTTCCGGTAGCGGTACTTGGTGCCGAACCGTTGCACTCCCAGGGATTCGGCGAGTGCGCCGATGGAGGCGTAGCCGTGGTTCTGCAGCAGCACCACGATGATCTTGATGTGCTCCTGAACGGCCGTCACCAGTTCGGTCGGCATCATGAGGTAGGAGCCGTCTCCCACAGTGACGAAGACATCCCGCTCCGGCGCGGCGAGTCTGATACCGATTGCGCCTGGGATCTCGTAGCCCATGCAGGAGTACCCGTATTCGACGTGGTAACCCTTGCGTTCCCTGGTCCGCCACATACCGTGCAGGTCCCCGGGTAGCGATCCGGCGGCGCAGACCACCACGTCGGTGGGATCCATCACACCTTCCACGGCGCCGAGAACCTCTGCCTGACTGAGGAACTCATGGGTCTGACCGTAGCCGCTGTGGTGTGAGGCGACGACCTCGTCGTCCCACGCCTTGGCCCGCCGGGTTGCCTCGTCCTGGTAGTCCGATTCGGTCGCGTAGCCACGGAGAGCCCCGGTCAGCGCGGTCAGTGCATACTTCGCGTCTGCCACCACCGGGTGGCCCCCGAGTTTGAAGGCATCCAGGCCCGCCACGTTGATGTTGACGAACCGGACATCTGGTTGCTGCCAGATGGTTTTCGACGCAGTGGTGAAATCGGAATACCGGGTGCCGATGCCGATGACCACATCGGCACCGCGGGCGAAGTGGTTCGCTGCCGGGGACCCGGTGGCACCGATGGCGCCGAGGTTCAACGGGTGGTCGAACGGCAGTGAGCCCTTTCCTGCCTGGGTTTCGGTGATCGGGATGCCGGTGGCCTCGACGAAGGCCTTCAGCTCGCTGTTGGCTTCGGCGTAGGTCACCCCGCCGCCGGCCACGATGATCGGGGACTTCGCTGTGCGGATGATCGCTGCGGCGGTCGCGATGACGTCGGGTTCCGGAATCGGCCGGCCGATCCGCCATACCCGTTCGGTGAACAGTCCGACCGGCCAGTCGTGCGCCTCGGCCTGCACATCCTCCGGCAGTGCCAGGGTGACCGCTCCGGTTTCCACTGGGTCGGTGAGTACCCGCATGGCGCCCAGCAGTGCGGCGGGCAACTGCTCGGGCCGCCACACCCGGTCGAAGAATTTGGACAACGGACGGAAGGCGTCGTTGACCGAGACGTCATAGCCGTACGGCTGTTCCAGCTCTTGGAGCACCGGCGAGGCGACCCTGGTGGCGAAGATGTCGCTGGCCAGCAGCAGAACGGGCAGCCGGTTGATGGTGGCCAGCGCGGCGCCGGTCAGCATGTTCGTCGAGCCCGGTCCGACCGAGGCGGTGACGGCGAACGTCTGCAACCGGTCCTGCTGCCGGGCGTAGCCGACAGCGATATGGACCATGGACTGCTCGTTGCGGCCCTGGTGGTACGGCAGCAGGTCGGGTTGCTCCAGCTCGGCCTGCAGCAGCGCTTGTCCGAGTCCGGCCACGTTACCGTGCCCGAAGATGCCGAAGCAGCCGGCAAAGAGTTTGCGCCGCATACCATCCCGCTCGGAGTACTGGTTACCCAGGAACCTGACAACTGCCTGGGCAACGGTGAGCCGGATGGTCCCTCGGCCCTGCGGTGACGCTGGGGTGGTCACGATGTGCGCTCCTGCTCGATGGTGACTGATCAACACTGGGGTCTGGCTTCCGGCGACGACGCCGACCGCTGCGCTCCCTGCCATTGGAAGAGGGACTCTCCTGCCCAGCAGCTGAAACGGGCCTCAGGCAGAACGGGGTGCGCTGCGCTCACCGCGGATCTGCTCGGCGACCGGGTCAGCGACGGGGTCAGCGGCGTGGGGCAGCACGACCGGAGCGCGGCCTTTCTGACGGTTCTCGTCCAGCGCGACCATCGTTCGTTCGAAAGTGATGATCCGATGTCCGCGGTTCTTGCTGAACCACAGTGAGCGGGCCCAGTTGTACAGGGTGCCGAAGCGGTTGCCCCAGCCGACGAGGTAGGTGACGTGGATGAATCCCCACATGAGGTAGGCCGGGAAACCGGTGATTTTACGGCCGAAAGCGTCAGCCACGGCGGCCTTGTGCCCGATCGTGGCCATGCTGCCCTTGTCGAAGTACTTGAACGGGCCGGGGGTCGGGGCACCGACTGCGCGGGAACCGATCAGCCTGGCGACGTATTTGCCCTCCTGCATGGCAGGTTGAGCCACGCCGGGCAGCTTGTTGAGCGAGACCATGTCACCGATGGCGAAGACGTCAGGGTGTCCGGGCAGGCTGCAATCCGGGTTGACCAGGACGCGGCCTGCCCGGTCGATCTCTGCTCCGGTTTGCTCGGCCAGCATCCGGGCCAGCGGCGAGGCCTGCACGCCGGCCGCCCAGATCCGGCTGCGGGTGCGAATGGTCTCCACACCGTCAGGACCTGTGACAGTGATCGATTCGTGGTCCATCGCAGTGGCCAGAGTGTTGAGGCGAATCTCGACGCCCATCTTCTCCAGGTGCTGCTGGGTGTATCGCTGGAGTTTGGAGTCGAAAGGGGGCAGCACCGCGGGCGCACCCTCGAGCAGGATGATTCGCGCCGTCGTGGTGTCCGCAGAGCGGTATTCCTTCGGAAGCACCTGGTGCGCCAGTTCGGCGAGCTGACCGGCCAGCTCGATACCGGTCGGGCCGGCTCCGATGATCACGAACGTGAGCCACTCCGCCCGCTCGACGGGATCATCTGCCATTTCGGCCATCTCGAACTTGGCAAGAATCCCATCCCTGAGGTAACGGGCGTCTTCGATTGTCTTCATGCCGGGCGCGAACTCCGCGAACTCGCCTTTCCCGAAATACGAGTGGGAGGCGCCGGCGGCCACGACCAGCGAATCGTATTCGAGATCGACCTTGCGGCTGTCCGGGCCCACGGCGTGGACCACCTTGTTGGCCATGTCGAGGTCCTTCACCTCGGCGAGGATGGCCCTGGCGTTGCTTTGCTTGCCGATGGTCGAGCGAATGGCCGGCGCGATCAGCCCGGGGGAGATCAGACCGGCCGCCACCTGATACAGCAGCGGTTGGAAGAGATGGTGGTTGGTCCGGTCGACGAGGATGACCTCCACCGGTGCGTCCTTGAGGTTGCGGGTCGCGTTCAGTCCGCCGAACCCGCCGCCGACGACCACCACCCGGTGTCGTGTCGAGCGGCCATCGGAATCAGGTGTGTGGTTCGTCAACGTCATCGGCTTTCTGCGCAATCGGACTGGTCGGCTGTACTTCAGGTGAGTTCTTTCTGCACGCGTTCGAGCATGCGGCGGTGGATGTCGTCGGCGTGTTCTTCCCATCCGAAGACACACACAGTGGCTATGCCGTCGAATTGGACATCGCGCAGCGTGGTGAAGAACTCGTCCCAGTTGAGGTCGCCGTTGCCGATTTCGTTGTGCTGGTGGATGCGGGCGTCAACGCCGGGAGGGTTGATGATGTAGCGGTTGCCGACATTGGCCAGATGGTTGTAGCAGTCGGCGATGTGCAGGTGCGCAAGCTTGGACCCGGAGTAGCGGATCATGCGGTCGACGTCGCCGGCGCCCTTGCTCAGGTGGAACGCGTGCGGGGCGCAGAAAACATAGTTGACCCAGTCGACGTTCAGGCCGCGGATGATTTGCACCGCGTCATCGTTGGTTTCGGAGAAGTCGTAGGGATGTGCCTCGAGGTTGAGCTTGACGCCGTACCGCTCGAAGTCCGGGGCCAGATCCTCCATCGACTGATAGAAAGCGTGCTCGGACCGCAGCGGCTTGTTCGGATCACCGGATAATTCGCTGTTCACCACACCCAGTTCGAGGTCGTTGGCGATCTGCAGCAGTCGGCGCCAGTTACGGACCTGGTAGCGGCGCTCCTGCTCATCGGGCGACGACCAGTTGAACACCGGCACCAGCGTCAGAACCTGCACACCGGTCTCTGCGCTCGCCTTCTTCACCTCGGCGATTTCTGCGTTGTCGGCCTTGGGGTACCGGTGCCAGAAGAACCAGTCCGGGCGGGGGGATAGCTCCAGGTATTCGAAGCCCAACTGGGCGGCCTTGCGGAGCTCGTCCGCGACGGACAGCTGGTTGTGGTACATCGCGGGGTCGAGCGCGATCTTCACCATGTGAGTTCCTTCCCGTACGGACGGGCCGATTGAGTGGAAGTGGGGCTGACCCACAGGTCGGTGCCTGTGGGTCAGCCCCAGTGGAGGACCGCGGCTACGCCGAGCCGTGGGACGCGGTGAGTGCTGCGTCGGCGTCAATCAGGACTTTGGCGGCGACTTCGAGTCCTTCGATGCGGCCCAGTTCGGTGTCTTCATGTTCGATGTTGACGAGCATGTCGGGGTCGACGTCGTGGAGGGCTTGGAGGAAGTCGGTCCAGAAGGCGGTGTCATGGCCTTTGCCGAGGGCGACGAAGTCCCAGGCGGAGTTCTTGGGCCATTCGTTGGCCCATTCGTCGCCCCCGAGGTTGACGCGCGGTTCGTCGGGGGACAGTCGGCGGAAGCTGTTGTCCAGAACGCCGTAGAGTTTGGCGTTCTCGGTGTTGATCCGGACATCCTTGGCTGCGGCGTGGAAGACCAGCGGTCCAAGGGCTTTCACCACGGCGACCGGGTCCATCTGCTGCCAGAACAGGTGGGAGGCATCGAGCTCGACGCCGACATGGGTGGCACCGGTGAGCTCGATCAGTTTGTGCACGTCGGCGGTGTTGAACACCAGGTTCTGCGGGTGCAGCTCGAGGGCGACCTTGACGTCGTTCTCGGCGGCCAGGGTGTTGATGTCAGTCCAGAACGGGGCGGCCACGCTCCATTGGTAATCCAGCACGTCCAGTGCGGCGGAGTTCCAGGCGTTGACGATCCAGTTCGGGACGGTCGCTCCGGGTTCGCCACCGGGCAGGCCGCTCATGGTGACGATCCGGTGCTGGCCGAGGCGGTTCGCCAACTTGATCGAGCGGCGGATGTCCTCGGCGTGCTTGTCGCCGATGGTCTTGTTGGGGTGCAGCGGGTTTCCGTTGCAGTTCAGTCCCGCGATGGACACCCCGGTGCCCTCGAACAGGCCGAGGTAGTCGTCCCGCGCGGTGTCGCTGGTCAAGATGTCGTCGAAGGTCGGGATGTGGGTGGCGGGCAGGAACCCGCCGGAGTTGATCTCGATCCCGGTGAGGCCGAGATCCGCGACGACCTTGAGAGCTTCGGGCAGGGGGCGGTCGTGCAGCGGTGCGTTGTAGACGCCGAGTTTCATCTAGATCGAGGCCTTCTCGTTGACGGGGACGGTGACAGGGGCGCCGCCGTTGCTGGCGGACTGGGTGACGGCGGCCAGGATCTCCATGTTGTGCACACCGTCGTGGAAGGTCGCGCAGCGGGGCAGGGCCTTGTCGACGCCGGCGACCTCGTCCAAGAACGCCCGGGCCTGGTAGGTGAAGGCGTCGTTCTGGCCGAATCCGACGCATTGGGCGTCCATGGCCATGCCGGCGGCCAGGTAGGGGTGTTGCGGGCCGAGGATGACCTGCCGGTAACCGGTGGTGCGCGAATCGCCATGCAGATAAAGACCGATCTCGGCGTTACGGTTCTGATCGAACCGGGCGGCGCCGTTCTCGCAGAACACCTCGAACGTCAGGCCGTTCGCGTGGCCGGCGGCGACCCGGGAGACCTCCAGTGATCCGGAGCAACTGCTGAAACGCGCGTTGTAGGCGGCATAGTCGTCGTTGGTGACGGGCTCGAAGGTGTCACTGACCGCGGCATGATCATGCCCCATCACCGCCCCCAGCGGCAGCGGCCGCGACGAGATCGCGGTGCTCAGGGTCCCACCGGACACCTGCTGGACCGGGCCGGCGAGGAACTCGGCCACGTAGGACAGGTGACTGCCGACGTCGGCGAGCGCTCCGGACCCCTGCGGACCCTGATACCGCCAGCTCATCGGCGCCGTCGGGCTGCAGCCGTAGTCGGTCCAGTACCGGCCGGAGAAATGCAGCACCCGGCCCAGTTCACCGGAATCGATGAGCTGCTTGATGAACGCGATACCCGGGGTGCGCAGGAAGGTGAACCCGACCCGGGCCAGCACGTCCCGCTGCGCGGCGGCGTCGGCCGCCTCCGCCATCGCCCGCGCATCGGCAAGGGTGTCACTCAGAGGCTTCTCACACAGCACATGCTTGCCCGCGGCGAGCAGCCCCTCGACCACCTCACGGTGCAGGGAATTGGCGATCACCACGCTCACCACGTCGATGTCGTCGGCCTCGGCGATGGCCTGCCAGGAGGTGTCGTTCCGCTCGTACCCGAACCGCCGGGCGGCCAACGAACCGAACTCGGCGTTCACGTCACCGATCGAGACCAACCGGATCGACGGCAGGCTCGACTCGAACACTGCGCTCGCGCTGCGGTACCCGGCCGCGTGGGCCTTTCCCGCCATTCCGGCCCCAATGACCGCCACACCGATGCTGTCGGACATGCCTTCTCCTTTGAAGTCCACCCGCGACCCGGGCTCACCCACTGATTGGAGCGCTACAAGTGGAGCGCTCCAGTAATGTAGAATGCCTCGCACGGCGTTGTCAACGCCTCCTCGCGAACGACTTTTGGGGGGTCGGGGACCTGTCTGCCCCGCCTGCCCGTCGTTCTGCCGGCGCCTGGCTTGGCCACGCGCACAAGCATCCGCCGCGCACGGCAACTACCCGCAATGACTGAAACTTTGTCTTGACATACTGTTTGCGCGACGCGAGACTATATCCGGTGGAGCGCTCCAAGGGTGTCGCCCGGGTGACCAGTTCACTTCCGGTTGACCGGGAGACGACTCCCATCACGCAGATATCATTGATCCGAAGGGACCCGTGTGTCGCAATTTCCAACCAGTTCCTCCGACGCCATGGGTCCCCGACAACCCGAAACATCTCCCGGATGCGGCCCGGTGCTCGCACCTACTGAATCTCTCTACAAAAGCGGCATTTCGCACCTGGGACGGAGCACCGCACAATCTGTCCCACCTGTTGTTCAACACCTCACCCTCGCGCTGTCGGGCCATCTGAATCGAATGCACCATAGTGGCCTACCCGTACCTCGTGAGATAGAAGAACTGGCAAATTTCCTGATGTTTTCCGCCAGGGAGCGACAGGGGCCGACAACCGCTGCGCCGACGGGCCGGAACCACCATCATGCTCATGTGGCCAACCGTCTCCTGATGACGAAAAGTGAGGTGGCTGAACAATTGAGCGTGTCGGTACGCACGGTCGAGCGCCTGGTGGCGGCCGGTCGCCTGCCCCAGGTCTACGTCGAACACTCGGCCCGCATCAGGGTCAAAGACTTGGAAGTATTCGTGGAATCCTTGGTGGATCCCACTCCGGGCTCCGCCCAATCCAATGGCTCTTGAAATCAGCGCCAAAGGTCCTCTCGCGCTCAGCCCTGGACCCCACGGCCCGGCGTGAACCGGGTGTCCTTCTTGAAGCGGCAAGACCGCGTCATAGACAGTTGATTGAAGTCTCAAAGCTCTCGCCAACCCCAGAGGTTCACCAATTCAACGGAAAGGGCTGCAATGTCCGAGCACTTGGACGTGTTGACGATGGGGCGAGTGGGTATCGATCTCTACCCTTTGCAGGACAATGTAGGACTGAAGGACGTGGAGACGTTCTCGAAGTCGCTCGGCGGCAGCCCGACCAACGTCGCGATCGCCGCAGCCAGGCACGGTCGCCGCACTGCGGTCATCACCCGGACCGGGCCGGATGGCTTTGGTGAGTTCGTCCACGAGGAACTGATCCGGTTCGGAGTCCTGGATACGTTCGTGTCCGAGGTGCCGGGCCTGCTCACTCCGCTCGCATTCTGCGAGAATTACCCGCCCGACCACTTTCCCCTCCAGTTTTACCGGCTCCCCACCGCGCCCGATCTGCTCATCGAGCCGGAGGAACTGGACCTGGCAGCGATCGCTGACGCGGCCATCTTCTGGTCCACCGTGACCGGGTTGTCGGCCGATCCCAGCCGATCCGCTCATCACACGGCCTGGCAGGCACGGGCCCGGAAAACCCACACCATTCTGGACCTGGACTACCGGGAGGTGTTCTGGGCGGACAAGGCCGATGCGAGCAGACAGGTTCGGGCCGCATTGCCGAACGTGACCGTGGCGATCGGCAACAAGGAGGAGTGCGAGGTCGCGGTCGGCGAGACCGAACCCCGCCGGGCAGCGGAGGCCATGCTCGACGCCGGTGTCGAGATCGCGATCGTCAAGCAGGGGCCCAAGGGCGTGCTGGGCATGACCCGCGACGAGTTCGTCGAGGTGCCGCCGACCCCGGTCACCCCCATCAACGGCCTCGGTGCCGGTGACAGCTTCGGCGGCGCGTTCTGCCACGGGCTGCTCGAGGGCTGGGACCTCGAGAAGATCCTGCGTTTCGCCAACGGTGCGGGGGCCCTGGTGGCCACCCGCCGGGAGTGCTCGACCGCCATGCCCACCACCGACGAAGTGTGGACTCTGCTGAAAGAGGTCGACCAGTGACCACTCTGCTGTCCAAGTACGAACGACTCACCCAGATTCGGGCCACGGACCCAGGCGCGATCAAACGTGCCGCCGACTCCCGCACCCGCGCTTCACTTGTCCCGTCCGACGGGCGGCTGATGATCATCGCCTGTGATCACCCGGCGCGTGGGGCCAACGGGGTGGGTGATCGACCGCTGGCCATGGGTAGCCGCAGCGATCTACTCGACCGGCTGCAGACCGCGCTATCCAGGCCAGGCGTGGACGGGTTGCTCGGCAGCCCGGACATCATCGAAGACTTGCTGCTACTGGGTTCCCTGGAAGGCAAAGTGGTTTTCGGGTCGATGAACCGCGGCGGTCTGCAGGGCGCCGTGTTCGAGTTGGACGACCAGTTCACCGGGTACGACGCCCAGGGCATCGCCGACATGGGCCTCAATGGCGGCAAAACCCTGACCCGTGTCGCGTTGGATGACCCCGGCACGGTGAACACCCTGACCCGCACCGCCCATGCGGTGAATGAGCTCGCCGACCGTGGCCTGGCAGCGATGGTGGAGCCGTTCTGGTCCTCCCGGGTGGATGGCAAGGTCCGCAACGACCTGTCCGCCGACGCGGTGATCAAGTCCGTCGGCGTGTGCAGCGCACTGGGCCGCACCTCGGCCTACACCTGGATGAAGCTGCCCGTCGTCCCCGACATGGAGCGGGTCATGGATTCCACCACCTTCCCGACCCTGTTGCTCGGCGGCGACCCCGACACCAGCCCGGAAGAGACCTACGCCAGCTGGCGGGCGGCGCTGCAGCTGCCTGCCGTGCGCGGTCTGGTGGTCGGCCGCACCCTGCTGTACCCGGCCGATGACGACGTCGAAAGCGCCGTCGACACCGCCGCCGCCCTGGTCCGCTGAACTCGCCCTACCGCACGTCCTCATCGTGAAATTCCATCAAAGGAGCTGATATTCATGACGACCATTACTGATCCCGACGCTCTTCCTTCCGCCCTGGAGTTTTTCTCCGGCAACGGCGGCGGTGTGTTGCCGCATTGGAAGGACGGGGCGCCGTTCGCGGGGGAGTCGGACCGCACCGGGCCGGTGTATGACCCGGCAACCGGCGCGGTGACCAAGCAGGTTTCCCTGGCCTCGCGCGCCGACGCCGACGCGGTGATCGCCTCCGCCGCCGCCGCGTTCCCGAAGTGGCGAGACACGTCCCTGGCCCGCCGCACGCAGGTGCTGTTCCGGTTCCGCGAACTGCTGAACGAACGCAAGCACGAAGCCGCGGAAATAATCACCGGCGAACACGGCAAGGTGCTCTCCGACGCACTGGGTGAGATCACCCGAGGCCAGGAGATCGTAGAACTGGCCTGCGGTCTGGCGCACCTGCTGAAGGGCAGCATGACCGAGAACGCCTCCACCAGGGTCGACGTCTCTTCGATCCGGCAGCCGCTGGGCGTGGTCGGGATCATCTCGCCGTTCAACTTCCCGGCCATGGTGCCGATGTGGTTCTTCCCGGTGGCCATCGCCTCCGGCAACGCGGTTGTGCTCAAGCCAAGCGAGAAGGACCCCTCCACGGCGAACTGGCTCGCCGACCTGTGGAAGGAGGCCGGCCTGCCCGACGGCATCTTCAACGTCCTGCACGGCGACAAGGTCGCCGTCGACGCACTGCTGGAATCGCCGACGGTGCAGGCAATCTCATTCGTGGGATCGACCCCCATCGCGCAATACGTGTATTCCACCGGCACCGCGCACGGCAAGCGCGTGCAGGCCCTCGGTGGCGCGAAGAACCACATGCTGGTGCTGCCAGACGCCGACCTGGACCTCGCCGCGGACGCCGCAGTCAACGGTGGCTTCGGCAGTGCCGGCGAGCGGTGCATGGCCATTTCCGCACTGCTGGCGGTGGACTCCGTTGCCGACGAACTGATCGAGAAGATCAAGCAGCGGATGGCCACCCTGCGCACCGGTGACGGCCGTCGCGGCTGCGACATGGGTCCGCTGGTCACCGCGCAGCATCGGGACAAGGTTGCCGGCTACGTGCAGGCCGGGGTCGATGCGGGCGCCGACCTGATCGTCGACGGCAGGGCCAGCAACCCGGACCAGCACTTCGACGGCAACAAGAACGGCTACTGGCTCGGACCAACACTTTTCGACAACGTGACACCCGACATGAGCATCTACACCGACGAGATCTTCGGGCCGGTGCTGTCCGTCGTCCGCGTCGACGGCTACAGCGAGGGCCTGTACCTGATCAACTCCAACCCCTACGGCAACGGCACGGCGCTGTTCACCAACGACGGCGGCGCCGCCCGCCGGTTCCAGAACGAAGTACAGGTCGGCATGATCGGCATCAACGTGCCCGTCCCAGTCCCCGTGGGCTACTACAGCTTCGGCGGCTGGAAGGCCAGCCTGTTCGGCGACACCCACGCCCACGGCACCGAGGGTTTCCACTTCTACACCCGCGGCAAAGTCATCACCACCCGCTGGCTCGATCCCAGCCACGGCGGCCTCAACCTCGGCTTCCCACAGAACGACTGATCGAAGGAACGCCGTTTCCCTGGTCGACGGCGGTGAGCCGGCCCGGCAATCCGTCACCGCTTCTGCCGCACATTGCCCGTTGTCGTGCTTCCACGGCCCGCACGAGCGGAAAGGAGGTGAGTGCCATGTGATGCACAACCACGGGCTGCGTGTAGGCCGCAATTTCTCAGCGTTGCGGGGCCCATCAAGCGACTGACTTGCAGAACGCGGCCTGAACCTGTTCGTCAGCGAGCAGTTGGATCAGCACGACGGACGGCCGAGCGCCGATCGAATTCGTGTGCGAGTCATCGGACACATTCATCCGCTATCACTGCATTTCGGGCAGCGTCATCCGATTGCCCCATGACAGAGGAGTCATGCATGACTGCACACTCAACCTCGGTGTCCGAAGCCGAGCTGCCACCACTGACCCGAGGACCCCATAGCAAACGACTCGGCCTCATCTCCGTGGTGGCCTGCCTCGGCGGGCTGCTGTTCGGCTATGACACAGGCGTCGCCAACGGCGCCGAGGGCCCGATGGCCGAGCAACTCGGGCTCAGCCTCATCCAGCTGGGCGTCGTGATCAGCTCGCTGTTGTTTGCAGCTGCGATCGGTGCCCTCTTCGGTGGGATCATCTCCGACGCCATCGGGCGTCGCAAGACGATCCTGATCCTTGCTGTGCTGTTCTTCTTCGGCGTCGTGCTGGTGGTGTTCTCGCCGGCCGGGCCTGAGCCGGGGACGTTCTCCCCGACCGGTTTCGCGGTCCTGGTTGCCGGTCGGATCGTGCTGGGGCTCGCCGTCGGCGGTGCGTCGACGGTGGTCCCCGTCTTCCTCGCTGAGATGTCGCCCTATGAGATTCGTGGATCCATTACTGGGCGCAACGAGCTTGCCATTGTTGTCGGTCAACTTTCCGCCTTCGTGGTGAACGCGATGCTCGGTGTGACCCTCGGCCATGTGGAGGGTGTCTGGCGGATCATGTTCGGGGTGTGCGCCCTACCGGCCATCGCGCTGTTCTTCGGCATGCTGCGGATGCCGGAGTCACCCCGCTGGCTGGTGGAGAAGGGCCGGCACGATGACGCTCTCGCAGTGCTGAAGACCGTGCGCTCGGAGGATCGGGCCGTCGCTGAACTGGGCCAGGTGGAGCGGATCGCGGAGGAAGAGCAGCATGATCACCAGATCGGGTGGCGGGCCATCCTTTCGAACAAGTACTTGCGACGCATCATCATGGTCGGCATCGGCCTCGCCCTGGCGCAGCAGCTCACCGGCATCAACTCGATCATGTACTACGGCACGCGGGTGCTCGAGGAATCGGGCATGACCGAGGAACAGGCCGTGATTGCCAACATCGCGTTCGGAGTGGTCGCCGTGATCGGGGGTATCATCGCCCTGCGAAACATGGACCGGATGAACCGGCGCAAGACGCTCCTCATCGGCCTGACGCTGACCACGATCTGCCATTGCCTCATCGGGTTTGCCTCGATGCTGCTGCCGGCGGGAAACCCGCTCCGGCCGTATGTGATCCTGGTCCTGGTCGTTGCGTTCGTATTGTCGATGCAGACCTTCCTGAACATCGCCGTCTGGGTGTGGCTGGCGGAAATCTTCCCGCTGCACATGCGTGGCCTCGGGATCGGGATCGCAGTTTTCTTCACCTGGACATCCAATGGATTCCTCGGGCTGTATTTCCCTTCCCTGATTGCGGGGGTCGGCATCACCGGATCCTTCTTCCTCTTCGCCGCCATCGGTGCGGTGGCCCTGTTGTTCGTGTTCACCCAGGTGCCCGAGACCCGGGGGCATTCCCTCGAGGCGCTCGAAGAGAGCGTCTCCACCGGTGCGATCTACTTCGACATCCGAAAGGTCAAGTAGGAGCCAGCCACCGGTGCGCCGAGCACCATTGCCCTCGGTTTCGGCGAGCACGGCGAAGACCTCCGAGTGAGTGCGGAGTTTCGAGAAACCGCTCCTCACCCGGGGTCTTCGCGTCCCTTGGACAGAACGGAGCCGACCATCGGTCACGACTTTCCCTATCGCGTGGCGTCTTGAACAGCTGACCATCATCAGTCGGGATCCGGCACCCTCTCCGGAAGCGGTACGTGCGCACCTCGGGTGGGATCTTTTGCGACATGACCATTCATGACTTCGACGTGGCGCGCTTTTCGTGCCCGACCTGGTGGAGGTGCACGCTCACGGCGCCAACGCATTCTCCGACTACACCCGGGACGCTGGCGACTTCGACTCGGCTGTCGTGACGATGCGGGGATCGGGTGACGAGCTCGCACAATTGTGAATTCGCGACGCTGCGCGTGCGGGTATGAACAGCGCCTTAAGGGCTTTCGGAAGCGAAGGCATGCTCAGCATGGGAGATGTGCTCCCGACAACAATCCGCAGGAGCTCGGGTCAGGGCACCGCTAAAGGAGGAACGATTTCGCCGTCATCCCTTCGCTGCTTAGCCGCATACCGCGCCGAATTGGACTCCTTCATGAGTGCCATCGATACCGAGACCCGGTCAGTTCTGCATATCTCGACGGCCTTCGAGCCTTGGAGCCCATGCTGAAACCGAATCCGTTCAAACGCGCCGCAGCGTTCAGCTCAGCAGCAGTTGATCATTCTCGGGCTGTCAACATCCCATCAGGGGGAGGCGGCCGGTGAGTAGCAGTTCGCGGTCGTACTCAGGTCGCGCACCGATCCAGAGGAGATGCCGCGATGGATGCCTCATCTTCAGCAGATAGACACTCACGGCGTGCCAACCGCAAGGCGTTCGGCGCCGTCCAGAATTGGAGCCGCCGCGGAGTGAACCGGGTCCGGAGTCGTGGCAGGCCGGCATTTTTCCGGACCGTGCGGATGACCGCCGCGACCGTCGCTGCGTATCTGGTTGCGCTGATCCTGCTTCCGGACACGGTGCCGGTCATTGCTGCTCTGACAGCGCTGCTGGTTGTCGAGGTGACGCTGTTCGACATCGTGACCAGTGGTGTGCAACGGGTGGTGAGTGTCGTGGCAGGGGTGATGCTCGCGGTATGGTTCTCCTCCTTCGTCGACATCACCTGGTGGAGCCTGGGGATCCTGGTTGCGGCTTCCATCATGATCGGGCAGATCCTGCGATTGGGACCGCATCTGGTGGAAGTCCCGATCAGTGCGATGTTGGTGCTCGGTGTCGGAGGAGCCGAGGGCCCGGCATCAAACCGCATCGTGGAGACGTTGATCGGCGCAGCCGTGGGGGTCGCCGTCAACGTGCTCTTCCCGCCGGCGATCCGCTCGGATACCGCCGCCAAGGCGGTGCAGAAATTTGCTGCGGAGATCTGCAAGCTGCTCGAGACCTCAGCAGCCAAGATGACCGACGGGATCACCGTGGAGGAGGCGTCTCGTTGGCTGGAAGAGGCGCGCCGGCTGAACCGCCATGCCGCACGTATTGATCGTGCCGTCGTTCAAGCCGAGCAGAGCCGCAAGTTGAACGCAAGGGCGTTGACCCACAAACACGCCGAGGGATCCTTGCGCAGTGGACTGGACTCGCTCGAGCACACCTCTGTGGCTCTGCGGACCATGTTCCGATCAATAGTGGACGGGGTTCGCGAACATCCTGATGACAGCCACAGCGATGTTCGAGAGTTGCGGACCGTTTTCGCGGTGCTGCTGTTCGAATTGGGCGCCGCGGTGAACGCTTACGGCGCGCTGATCAGAGCCGAGGTCGAGGAGTCGACCGTCGCTGAGGAAGCGGCCGCAGTGGCGGCCCTGGACACGCTGCGCGAGGCGCGGGTGCGGGTCACCGAACTCCACCTGGTCGATGTCCGAGAGGACATGGTCACCTGGGAATTGAACGACGCCATCTTGGAGGCCGTTGAACGTGTTCTGCGCGAGCTCGACGTCGAGGAGCAGGCGAGGCGTCGGGCAACCCGCCGAGCAAATCTGCCCGATCCCAGATCGGTATTGAGACACGCTCACGAGCGGTTCAAGGGAACTGCACGCCACATCGGCGAGCAACCCCTACGCTGGCATTCCCATTGACGACGAGGCTGCAACTTGTCGTCAGCTTCAGCCCTTCCGATCATGCTGTGAGGGTGCGGAGGCGAGGCACGGCCACATCGGTGGGCTAGTGAAGGGCCCGCCGGTAGCCCGTGATTGCGGCGCGAATCTCGTGCACGGCCTGCTGCCGCGCGCCAGACAGTGGCGCCTCGTCGGTGACCGTCGCTGCCCGGAGCGGCACGTGCCTCGGATGACACGCGAAAGCCTCACCGACAGCACCCAGAACAGCGGGATGGCCGCCCAGCTGCCGCCAAGGACGATGACGCCGGGATCGGTTAACGCGACAGCGGCGGCTAACACGCCGCAGATCGCCGAACCGACAGCGGCGGGGGCTTGACGTCCCGCCGCGCCGGTGGCCGTTACGGCCGCCGAGTTCACGTCATGCTCACCGAATTCGCTGCACCGCCCGGTGACCGCTACCAGATCATCACAGGACACAACTGTCGGAGGCGCACGGCAGCGGGCGGCTATCGTCCGGGCCTTGATGATGCGACCGACTTCCGCTTTGCGACGAAATCACCTCGGCGCTGGACCCGCCGGTCGCCGCAGACCACCCGCACCGGGATCCATTGCGATTCAATCCCGCTCGGTTTTCACGCCGCGCGGCCACCATCCGCGCAGACTCACCGAACTCAGCAAGGATCCCGGCGTTCACGGATTGTGCTGCCGGCTCCCCTGCCCGCCGGCGTCGCGCTCGACACCCTCACCGACGCCACCTTCACGAGAATGGACGTCGCCGGCGCGAATCCGCTCAGCGCAGGTGGGCTGGCCCGCTTCTGCAGGAAGAGAGTCCGCAGGCCGTCACCGCCGCCGAGGTCGCTAGTCGAGCGGGCGTCGCCGTCGGAACCCTGTACGGCAGATTCGGTGACAATCCCGGACTGCTGCGAGCCGTGCACCGGGCCGAAGTCGAAAACATCAACATCACCGTGCTCGCCGGTCTCGCTGCGCTGCGTAATGATCAAACGTTGCTACCAGATCAAGTCGTCAACGGCGCTGTGCGAGCGATCCTCAGGGTTTTCCGCGAGCGGTTCAAGGTGGAACGCGAGCTGCGTCGTAGCTGGCCGTGTCAAGCGGGCTGCAGATCACGTCGAGCACGACGTACCGGCAGCAGCGTAGCTTCTGGTATTCGCAGTCCTTGGGGACTGATACGACGTCCCGGGGTTGACCGACACGATGAGGGTGCGCTGCCCGAAACTGTTGGCGTAGTGCCATGTTCCGACGTGTAACCCGATGGTGCAGGCAAGGTGTTTGTCTTCGCTGACCTGGATGCGCGGCGTGGTGATCACCGAGCCGACCCGGTTGGGGATGTGCCTGTTGTGTTCACCGCCGTCAACGCTGGCCCGGCCAGAATCAACAATGTCCGGTCACGGGCGCGGTCCAGGCAGATCCGCTGCGCCCGCTGGTAATCGGCCAGCAATCGGCGCATCCCGGGCACCTGCTGCGCTCCGCGGCCGAACACCCTGTCGATGTTGCGGGCGGTCTGCTCGAAGCGGTCGACAACCACCGACGCGGTGAGGGTTTCACGCTGGTAGTCGCTGAGATTTCTGAGCAGGTGCCGTGCTCCGTCGCGGAGGGGCCGTTCACCGTCCTGCGCGCCGGGGACACCCCGGATCAGCCCGGCCAGGCTCTGCCGGTCGGTCAGCAGCACCATCGGCCGGTCATGAAACACCTGCCTGGCCACCTGCGAACCGAAGAACTTGGGGGGGCAGCACAACCGGCGGCGGCTGCTCACGCAGCCACGGCACCGACCGCTCCACCGGCTCACCGTCCTGCAGTGACAACGACCGGTACACCGTGGCACGGCGGGTCGTGCCCGTGCTGCTCTGGTCGATCTGGTGTTGGAACCTGGGTAGGGAACGGTTTTCACCGGGCTGCCCGGGCCGGAAGCGAACCAGTCGAACGTGGCGGCCGAGTCCGAGGGGCACCGGAGCGGCAGTTCCGATGAAGATGTACTCGTGCGACCGTCCGAACTCACCCTCGCGCGCCGAGCTAGCCGGATTGATAACGGTGATTATCACGTGCTTGTTGCAGTCCGAGAACGTCTGCTATCGCTGTTGTACTCTCAGTCGCAGGCTCGGTAATCGCCTCGGGCCGTTGCCGAAGCGGATTCTGCCGGATCCGGTCACCATCGACTGGACAGAAGTCCCCAGCTACGACTGGGTCGGCGAGAACAGGGCACTGCTCATGCAGACCATCCGGGCCACGAGCACGGGACCCGGCGCAAGACGTTCAAACAGCGCGACCAGGACCCGGAGACCGGGAAGTGGTTCACTCGGCGTCGCCCCGCCTGGTGGTCCGGCACCTCCCGCGCGTGTGGAAGCCATCGCCCGGAGACTGCCGGTATGGCTGGTAAGGGCGAACGACGACGAAGCGGTCAACCAGCGGCTCGGCGCGACCGGATATTGCCACCACCCACAGTAACGGCTCCGGTGGTTTCGATGACGACGTCATCGACAGCTGCGGGGTGCGCAACTGTTGTTAGCCATTGACCGGGATCTGGCCGAGTTCCGGCGGGCGGTGGCGCTGTCCGAGAAGTTGACTGGTGTTGCAGCGTCGCTGTGGATCATGTTTGGCCGCGGTGACCGAGGAGAAATCCGACGCGCCGGTCATTTCACTGCCGGGTTCGATATGGACGATTTGTGGAGACCAAAGCAGACCAAACCCTCGGCGCCGCCATCACGCATCCTCGTCACTCTGAGACATTGAAGGGTCGGTGAAAGTCGAAGCCTGTCCTGGCGTCAGGCTACGACGACGGGTCGGGTCGGCGGCCCTGGAGTTCGTGGGACAGCTCGGCGAGCTCGCGACCGCCGGCCATCTCGGCGGTGAGCTCCTCGAGGGTGACCTCGGACCGCTTCTTGTCCAGCACCCGCTGGCCGAGCTTGAGGATGATGAAGTGGTTCCCGACAAGGTAGGCGTGGTGCGGGTTGTGGGTGATGAACACGACGCCCAGTCCCGCGTCGCGGGCGGCCGCGGTGTATTTGAGCACCACACCTGACTGCTTGACCCCGAGCGCGGCGGTCGGCTCGTCCAGGATCAGCACCCGGGCGCCGAAGTACACCGCCCTGGCGATCGCGACGCACTGCCGCTGCCCGCCGGACAGCGTGCCGATGGGCTGGTTGATGTCCTTGACCGTGATGCCCATCTTCTTGAGCTCGGTGTCGGCGATCTCCCGCATTTCCTTGATCTTGAGCGGGGCGAGCGGATAGTTACCCGCGCGCAGCTCCGACCCGAGGAAGAAGTTCCGCCAGACCTCCATCAGCGAGACGACAGCGAGATCCTGGTACACCGTGGCGATCCCGTGATCGAGCGCCTCCCTGGGAGAGCTGAAGTTCACCTCCTTGCCGTCCACCTTGAGCGAGCCCTCGGAGTGCCCGTGCAGACCGGACATGATCTTGATCAGGGTTGACTTCCCGGCGCCGTTGTCGCCCAGGACGCAGGTCACCTCGCCGGCGCTGACCGACAGGTTGATGCCCTTCAGGGCCCGGATCGCGCCGTAGGTCTTCCCGACATCGTCCATCTGGATCAGCGGCTCGCCCTTGTGCAACGAAGGGTCGGCGTGTGAGCTCAGTGTGTCTGTCATGACGTTCCCCTCATGCCTTCCGGGTGGTGGCGAGCTTCTTGACGGACAGGTTCACCGCGACGGCGAGCAGCAGCATGACGCCGAGGAAGGCCCGGAACCAGTTCGGGTCCCACCCTGCGTAGACGATGCCCTGCTGCGTCATTCCGAAGATGAACGCGCCCAGTGCGGTACCGAAGGCCGAGCCGTAACCGCCGGTCAGCAGCGTGCCGCCGACCACGGCCGCGATGATGAACAGGAATTCCTGGCCGACACCGCCACCGGCCTGGATGGTGTTGAACTGGAACAGCTGGTGCATTCCGGAGAACCAGGCGAGGAACCCGACACCCATGAACAGGGCGATCTTGACCTTGTTCACCGGCACACCGACGGCACGGGCACTGGCCGCGTTCCCGCCGACCGCGAAGATCCAGTTACCGGTCCTGGTCCGGTTCAGGATCCAGGTCGCCAGCAGGACGAACAGCAGCCACCAGACCACCGTGATCCGCACCGTGACACCGAAGACGGTGAACGAGGACGAGAAGATGGCGTTGAGGAAGCTGAAACCTTCCATGTCCGAGATGTTCTGGGTGGACACCGCACCGGTGACGAGCTTGGTGACGCCGAGGTTCACACCCTGCAGGATGAAGAATGTCCCCAACGTGATCAGGAAGCTCGGAATGCCCGTCTTCACGACGAGATAACCGTTGATGAACCCGATGAACAACGCCAGGATCAGCGCCGACACCGCACCGACGATCACATTCAGGTTGAACTGATAACTGAGCATCGCCGCTGTCAACGCCGCCGTCACCACAGCAACACCAGCGGACAGGTCGAACTCGCCGCCGATCATCAACAACCCGACACCGACCGCGACTATGCCGATCAGCGAACTGGCGTACAGGATGGTCGAGAAGGCTTCGGGCGACCGGAATGCCGGCGCGACGATGAAGAAGAAAATGTAGATCACGACCGCGGCGAGGAAAGCGCCGAGCTCCGGCCTGGCCAACAACCGCGTACCCATCGACGGTGTCGACTTCACCGGCGCTGCAGCCGGGGAAGAAGACGCGGGCGGCGGCGTTGCCGGGGTCTTGCTGAGAGATTGACTCATGACATGACCTTTCGGGGGGGTGTACTGGACGAGGGCACATTGCGCCGTCGCACATCCTGGGCATGGCGACATGGCCACCAGCTGCCCTTTCACGTTGCGCTGCCCAGATGGGTCTGCGCACGCCGCCTTAGTTCCGCGACGTGCGCAGACCCATTCTCAGCTGACCCGTGGGTCAGCGTTTGTTCTGGTCGATGAACGGAATGATGGTGTCGATGTTGTCCTTATCGACGACCACCGGTCCGGTGGCAATCGACTGCTGAGCGCCCAGGACACTGTTGTTGAACTTGTACTGCCACAGCGAATCGATTGACATGAAACCCTGCAACCACGGCTGTTGATCGATGGTGAACGCGATGCTGCCGTCCTGGAGTCGCTTCACCACGTCAGGGTTGAAGGCGTAGGTGACGACCTTCTGGGTCCCACCGTTCTGTTTCACCGCGTCGGCGACAGCAACGCCGAGGCCCGGGCCGAGGGTCACCACGGCGTCGATGCTGGGGTCCGTCTGAAGGCTGGCGTTGATGGTGGACACGTACGTCGGCACGTCGGTGCCCTCGGCGTACAGCTTGTCGACCTTGCCGCTGAACTTGGAAGTCAAACCGTCGCATCGGTCTTCCAGTTGCTGCTGGCCCTGCGACTGGATGACACACAACGCGTGCTTTGCTCCGAGCTCGTTGAGCTGGGTGCCGGAGAACTCACCGGCGAGGACCTCTGGTTCGCCGTAGAAGGCCAGTGCCCCGGTCTTCTGCCAGTCCTTCTCACCGGCATTGAACACGATCACCGGAATGCCGGCGTCAGAGGCCTTCTTGATCGCCGGCCCGAGTGCGGCCGCATTGGGCATGCTGATCGCAAGACCGTCGACCTTGCTGTCGATGGCGTTCTGGATGAAGTTCACCTGCTCGGGGATTTCGATGGAGCCGGAGTACTTGAAGTCCACGTTGTAGATGGCCGCCGCATCCTTGGCGCCCTCCTGGATGACGTCCCAAAAGGCGTCACCGGGCGGCGCATGGGTGACCATCGCGAAGGTGTACTCCGGCGTACTCACTCCGCCGGCGGCGGGCGCGGCACCCGCTGCGCTCGACTCCGCCGCTGACCCACCGCTGCTGCTACATCCTGCGATGGTGGCCACCGCCAGCGCGGCAGCCGCACCGACCAGCAACCGTTTTCCACGTGCGAACATCTTTGTTCCTTCCATGTCGCCGGGGCGATCATCGCCCAGCTGTGATCGGGACGGCCGCACCGCGTCGCGGCGACGCGCTGGCCACATCATCGGGTCGGATCCCGCTCGCTTAGAGCGCTCCAACCGCTGCGTTAGAGTGTGCTAGGTAACAGCCGCCACGTCAAGCAATTGTTCTGACAAATCTGCCGAGTCGGTAGCCACTCAGTCAGCCAGCCCACCACTAAGCACAAACGTGCAGGTCAGCCACCCGCGCCCCGCGTGAGTGAGCTTCGTGGGGTGCCTCGATCCGGATTGTTCGCACAAAGTTGGCGTAGACGGTTGACGGGGCACCGCTGCGTCCCTACTCTATCCATTAGAGCGCTCTAACCTACTGAATTCCGGCCGGGGTTGTCGTTGTCGGATCTTCGCGCCGCCGCTATGCGGTCCCGGTTCCGAACCCAGGTGCTCCGCCCGCCCTCCATCTGTCACTTCCCGTTGAAAGGTCCGTGATGTCACCGACGACTGAGCTGCATGTCGAGGCCGTGAAGCACATCAGCACGACCGTGACCGTCACGACCAAGGAGTTCGAGGCGGCGGTACAGGTGGTGGGCAAGGAGACGGTCTCCGAGGGGGTGGTGGCACTGACCCTGTGCGAGGTGAACAACGAGCCATTGCCGCGCTGGGAACCCGGTTCGCACATCGACCTGATTCTGGGCGATGCACCCACCCGTCAGTACTCCCTGTGCGGCGATCCCGAGGACCACCATGTCTGGCGGCTCGGGATTTTGCGCGATCCGAATGGCAGTGGGGGATCGCTGTACGTTCACGACCAACTCCAGGTCGGGGCCTCGGTTCGGATCCGCGGACCCCGCAACAACTTCCCTCTGGTGGACTCACCGAAGTACCTGTTCATCGCCGGCGGGATTGGCATCACCCCGATCCTGGCGATGGTCGCTGCCGCGGACGCCAACGGCGCGGACTGGCGCCTGGTGTACGGGGGGCGGCAGCGCGCCTCCATGGCGTTCCTCGACGAGCTGGCCGCCTACGGGGACCGGGTCACCGTCTGGCCACAGAACGAATCGGGATTCCTCGATCTCGACGGGCTGCTCGGCACACCGCTGGCCGACACCAAGGTGTACTGCTGCGGTCCCGAACCGCTGCTGGCGGCAGTGGAGACCAAGGCCGCGCACTGGCCACACGGCTCCCTGCACGTGGAGCGCTTCGTGGCCAAGCCGCTGACCGAACCGGTTCGCACCGAAGCATTCGAGGTCTATCTGGCCCAGAGCGAGCTGACGCTGTCGGTCCCACCGGACAAATCGATCCTCGACGTGGTGGATGAGGCGGGCGTCGGGGTGCTGTCCTCCTGCGCGGAAGGCACCTGCGGGACCTGTGAAACCCCCGTGCTAGAAGGTGAAGTCGACCACCGGGACTCCGTGCTGGACGATGACGAGAAGGCCGCCAACGACTGCATGATGATCTGCGTCTCCCGCGCCTGCACCGCCCGGCTCGTCCTCGACCTGTAAGTGGCCCTGAGCCGCACGGCCCGCCGACCCCCGCAGTGCCACTGGACATCCGCGGCCGTCCGGCTGGCTCGTCGACACCTGCACATTCCGGACGGCAGGCCGCAGCGCCATCAACACTGCCAGGCGCAGGGCCTGAATGTCCGCCTGTCACCTGGTTCGTGATGCCGTCGGCGCCGGACGTCACCTGCTTGTCTCCTGAGGAGGAGGGCAAGCAGGCGACCCTTGACCAAATCAGGGCGGTTGCCGCTCCAAGCCTCATTTGGGTGTCGGTCTCCGCGTCACGCCGTGACGGAGTCACGTCAATTCTTTTGGCCAGGCATGTCGCTGACAGGGCCGCTGCACAGGGCGACGTCCAGCTGTACCGGTGGGTGACTCCCCAGATGGCGGTGAGGATGTTGTGACCGCGGCGGGCGGAGCAACTCCCGATGCGACACCCACCAGCACTATCCGGGTCGCCCGGGCTTCACCACCGCGATACGCCCAACGCTGCTGCTCGTGGTGATCTGCACCGCGACGGGCGTTGATTCATCCTCATTCGCAAGGTCGGCTCTCAATCGTGCCGGGATTTGCCAGCAAATGCCCGAAAGTGGATGGTCACCAATCCCAGTCAAAGGTGACGGTGCTGATGCGGTGCTAGTGGCGGCTGCTAGATGTGTGAAAGAAGCTGGTATCTTGGGCGTCGACCGCAAGGAGGGCTTCGTGAGGCACGATCCCTTGTATCGACCCAGCAAGCGGCCCACCTTGGAAGATGTTGGCGCCCAGGCTGGTGTCTCGAGGGCCATGGCTTCGATCGTGCTCCGAGGTGCTCCGGGAGGTACGGCGGAAACCCGTGAACGAATCATGCGGGCCGCCAAGGAGCTCGGCTACCGAGCTGACGCCCGTGCGCGGTTACTCGCCAGTACCAGCCGTCCACTGCTCGGCGTGGTCTTCAGCCGTTACGGACTCTTCCATCTGGAGCTGCTGGATGGGTTGTACCAGGCAGCTGAAAACGTCGGTTGCGAGGTCATCCTCACCGCACTAACTGCCCACCGCGGAGAGCAGCGCGCAATGGAGACCCTACTCGACTTCCGTTGTGACGCAGTCATTCTGCTGGGACCGGAGGGAGGCACACCCAGGTTGGCCGGACGACTCCCTTGCGTGGTCGTCGGATGGAAAGTCAGGCACTCGTCCGTCGACGTGGTCCGCAGCTCCGACGAGCAGGGCGGTCAACAGATCCTCGATCACCTGGTCGAGATGGGCCACCGTGACATCGCCCATGTCGGTGGTCCCGGCGGACCGGTGTCGGTTGCCCGCCAACGCAGCTATCGCGAGGCAATGCGGCGCCATGGTCTGGAATCTCGCGTGCGGGAGGTTCCCGGCGGCTCCACACAGCAGCAGGGAGTCCAAGCAGCTCGAGAAATATTGAGCTCCGGGGACCTGCCCACGGCCGTGACCGCCTTCAACGACGAAGTAGCAGCAGGACTTCTAGAAACATTCCGCGGATCGGGTGTCGCTGTGCCGGCGGACATCTCGGTGGTGGGATGGGACGACAGTTCCCTGGCCAAACTGCCGCACGTTGATCTGACCACCGTTCACCAAGACGTCACCACCCTGGGCAGACTGGCTGTCGAGCGTTGCATCGCCAGGGTCCAACACCTCGACATCGACGCCCGAGAGGTCACAGTACCCACTAGGCTGGTCGTCCGTACCTCGACCGGCCGCCCTCGCACGACCGTCGACCGCGTTTAACACATCGCGCCCATCCGCCGACGGCCGGATCGACTCGCAGTGGACCCCAGCGTCGGTTGACTCGCTGATCGTGGACTTGTAGTATCTGGATAGAGCGCTCCAGTGCATTATCCGGAGTATCGGGCTCGTTCCCGTCGTGATTGCAGCGAGTCGCCAATCTAGTGAAATCCGAAGCCGGTGATATTCACCGTATGCGCTTTCTTTTCAAGGGATATCCGGGGCACCCGCTCCTCGAGCCCCCAACAGGTGCTAATGGAGGCAGGCATGATTGCTGGTACCGCGATGGAATACAACCCGTTCGCTCCCGGGTTCTACGAGTCCGATGTTTTCGAGGTTTATCGATGGCTGCGTGACGACGCCCCGGTGTACTACAGCGAGCGTTGGGGATGGTGGGCCCTTTCTCGTTTCGACGACTGCCGGGCAGCGGCAACCGACCCGGACACCTTTCGAAGTTTCGAAGGGATCGACATCGATCACACCGACACAGACCAGGGCGGACCCGGCTTTCTACCGAATCTGGACAACCCGCGCCACGACCAAATCAGGAAGATCGTGCAACCGTTCTTCTTGCCGAGGCGGATCGGAAAGCAGGAAGGAGAAATCCGTGAGGTCGTCCAGCAGTTGATCGCTACATGGTCCGACCGGACCGAGGTTGACCTGGCTCAGGAATTGGCCTGGCCGATGCCGTTCGAGGTGTTCTTTAAGTTGTTCGGTCTACCAAGTTCCCGTGAGGAAGGACGCGACCAACTGGAACGCTGGGTACACGAACTGAAAGGCCGAGAGCCGGGTGGTCCAGAGCTCACCGAGACGGCGAAGATCGCAACGGAAGGGATCCGGCAATACTTCATCGATCTGATCGAGTTACGTCGCCGCGAACCTCGCACCGACTTGATTAGTCATCTCGTGCAGGCCGACATCAACGGGATCCCTTTCGGTGATGAACACATCACTCCGGCCTCGGAGGTGCTCGGCCTGATGATGGTGTTGTTCCTTGGTGGGGTGGAGTCGACTGCGGGACTCACCGGAACCATGTTCAAGCTCCTGGCCGAGAACCCCGAACAGCGCGCTCGGGTATTAGCTGATCCTTCCCTGGTTCCAGCGACGGTGGAGGAAACCATGCGGATCGCGACCCCGCTGCAGCACGCCGCCCGGACCACCTCCCGTGAAGTCACTCTGCATGGCGTAACGATCCCTGCCGGCGGCCGGGTAGTGCTCGTGTACGGGGCAGCAAACCGTGACGAACGGCAGTTTCCCGACCCTGACAGGTTCGATGTGGGCCGCGGTCGTTTTCGGCATCTTGGGTTCGGCGAGGGATTACATGGGTGCCTCGGGGCTCCGCTCGCGCGCTTGGAGGCACAGGTGGCCGCCGAGGAGGCGTTGCCGTTGCTAGGTGAGTACCAGTTGCAGGCGCAGCCCGGTTTCTACCCCAGTTCGCCGAACATGTACGTGTGGTGGAGCCTGCCCCTCACCTATGCACCACCATCAAGCGGACGTGGCTCAACTGAGGACTAAGTCCTGAACACCCCGTCGAGCCAGCTGCGGGTAACACGAGGGCGCCCACCAAACACCATTCTGTCGTCGTCGACGAACCCAACCCTATTCCGGGCCGTGCCGCGGCCGGACAAAGACCGAAGGCTCCAGCCCGATGACCGCCTTTCACGGCGATGCCGCCGCCATCGACTCCGTCATCCTCGGATTCGCGAATCGGCAATACCGATGGACTGAACTCGAAGTGAAGGGCCGGTCCACCACATCATGGGCGCACCACGGCGTTGCAGTGGCCGACGACTGGGCCGTCATCACCGGACATCCCGACGGAGACCGTCTGGTATTCACTCCGCTGGCCGGCGGTTCCTCCTCCACAGTCTCGATCGACGTCACCGAGTGCCATGGTGTGACACTGGTCAAGGAGGACGGTGAGGAACGCATCTGGATCGCCGATAACGGCCACAAGTACCTGCCCGACAGACCGCTATACGGCGAGAAGCGGATTCCAGGGCAGGTTGTCCAGGTCGGGCGCGACGGGACAACCTACCGCCGCCTGGATCCCCCGGTGATCGGAGACCGGGCCGAGGCCGGCTGGGCGCCCTGCGCCATCGCAGTGGATGAATTCATGGTCGGCGGCAACGGCATGATCTGGGTGGCCGACGGCTACGGTCACAGCCTGGTCCACGGCTTCGCCGCCGACGGCGATCTCCTGATCACTCTCGACGGCGCAGCCTCCGGTAAAAAATTCGACGTCCCCCACGGCATCATCATCGACCGACGCAGACCGACACCTGAACTCGTGGTCGCCGATCGTGGCAATACCAGGTTGGTAGCCTTTGACCTCACCGGCCGCTTTCTCCGCACCTTCGGCGGGCACCTGCTGACAAGTCCTTCAGGACTTGCCATGGACGGAGACCACCTGCTGGTCACCGAACTCTACGGCGGGCTCGTAGCCTTCGACATCAATGACCACAACGTGGGTCGTGTTGCCCAGACCTCCGACCACTCACGACCAGGTTGGCCGAACCGCATCGATGACAACCGCCTCATCGCACCAGCCCTCTCCCCAGGGTCGTTGAACAGTCCCCACGGGATCGCAGTCACCCGCGATGGCACGATCGTGCTCACCGAGTGGTGCATTGGTGGCCGGATCTCACTGCTGACCCCAATCGCGACCGACTCGCACACCACCTCGTCGAGTGCTTCGGTCGAAGAAGATGTGCGGATCGTGCCTTGATCAATACCGACGGCAACTGAATACTGACCACTGCGCGGCAAGGCGGGTACCGGAGTCACCCGGGCACCGGTGGGTTCGGTCGGCGGCGCCACCAGGTGTGGGTGGCCTTCGGGCAACTGGGAACGGTGTTGTTCTCCGGCACGGCGGGCAGGTGCTCGTCCAGCGCGGGGCGCCCATCGAGGTTGAAGATCCAACAAACACCGTCGGCCAGGGTGAGGAACGCGCCCGGGGTTCCGCTGTAGAAGCCCACACTGCCCGTCGTGGTCGCCACTCCCAACGGCAGCAGGGACAGCAGCAGCGATGCCCGCACCGGGACGGCGTTGTCGGGTATGACGCTGCTCAGAACGACCGGTGTGCCGTCAACGTGCACCATCACCGTCATTCCCAGCAGCACCGGCATCGCCCCGGCGAGATCAACGGCCACCGCACGGAAGACCACCGGCAGGTTCTCCAGCGGCCCATCCAGTGCATCACTGAGCACGCTGAGCCGGTCGATCGCACCCTGCGAGGAGCGCATTACCGCCGCCTTCGCTGCACCGGTAAACCGGTCTGCCTCGAACTGGAACCCCGGTCCGCCGAAATGATCATGCAACGTGACGTGAAATACAGGGCACAGAAGAATTGCACACATTTCGCGTCACCGATGAAGTCGTAGGAGAATCGGAGTTGAACTGAGCTCTTCATGAAACGTTCGCAAATTCTGCTGTCACAGCAGGATCGGCACCGTGGATTCTTCGTCACCTGTGGTCGGCGCTGCCGTAGGGCGCAAGTCGGGGTGGCGGGGTGACGCAGCGCAGCACGCTCGGAAATCGCGACGGCCGGGCGCTGTCAGCTGCCGGAAACCTCGGTCCAGTCGGCTGTTTTTTCAACCGACCAGGCCTAAAGCATCCTCGCCGAGCCGGTCGATGATCTGACCGACTCCGATGATCACGGGTGTGTGCGGGTTGAGCTCTGTCATGAGGGGCCTCTCTCATGTTGCCGCGCGCCTGTGCGCCGGCTGTGGATCTCGGGGTTCACATCGGAGCAGCTGTCAGGTCAGCCGAGGTTCCTGAGCAAGTCCGGGGTGGTCAATCGGAGAGTACGACCACCGACTTGTCCTTCGTCTTGGGCCCGACCGCGTCGAGACGATCGCGAAGACGAGGGTGACAATGATCGCGATGATTGCCGGCACCGCACCGAACGAGGCGAGGATGGAGAGGACGATGAACGGCGCTACCGCTCCACTTGGCGCTGTTCTCCACGATTAATCGAGGATATTTGGTTGCTGCTTAGCGTCGATGCTTAGGCTCATTCTTTGTTCCAGGGCTTGCCGACTTCGTCGTTGGCTCCACACAGGGTGCCACCGTCTACATGGACATGGCTACCGGTCATGTACGTGGCGTAGTCAGATGCCAGGAACTTGCACACTTCGGCAATCTCCCAGTTTTTGCCGCCGCGACCCAGGGCGCCGGTGGCCGCGAAGCGGGCCATTTGCTCGGCGGGACGACCGGCGAAGTTGTCGGTGTTGGGGAAGAAGCCGGGGTGGACTGCAACGGCACGGATGCCGCTTGTTGCGTATTCCCTGGCGATCAGGTCAGTCAGCATCGCCACGCCGGCCTTGGAGGGGGAATAAGCGCCGCCGCCGGAAACGGCACGGGCGGCGGCCGTGGACGCGATGTTGATGATGAGGCCCCTGGTTTCGGTCTTCAGCATCAGGGCGAGCGCCTCGCGGGAGACATGGTAAGTGCCGATGATGTTCACGACGACCTGGTTGGCGAACTCATCTACGGGGTAGTTGTGCAGGCGGACGCGGCTGTTCTCCATCTTGCCGGCAACGCCGGCGCTGTTGACGACCACATCGATGCGGCCGAACTTCTCGTCGATCATCTCGAACAGAGCGACAACCTGGCCGTAGGCTTTGATGTCGCACACGAACGGGGTGATGTTCGCATAATCGTCTTTCCACTCCGTCAGGATGTTGTCGCGGCGATCGATTGCGACGACTTGTGCGGCAGCATCAGCGAAGCATTCAGCAGTCACCTTTCCGAGCCCGCTCGAGGCACCGGTGACGAGGATTACTTTATTCGCCCAATCAGTTTCGGGGGCGCCCTGATACTTGCTCATGGTGTTTCACCTTTCATACTTTCCTCGGAGAAGCTGTAATGCCTTCCCTTGTGTCTGATCAGAACTCGCGCCCAGATGCTCATAAGCAACTGGGCGCGAGAGGATACCCCGAGGCTCCGACTAACTCGGGTGCCAATTGCTTGGTTTGCCGAAGAATCAATTAGGGGATCGGGCAAATCATGCTGTCCGATTGCTTAGCGTTCGATCAACGGGTCTCGGCAGAGGCTTCGAGGGCGAACTTCGGACGGCACTCGGACCAACCGACGTAGCGGACAACCTTGCGGTCGTCACCGACGATGGTGACCCTGCCGGCGAGGTGGGCGATGGTTGCGCGACTCTTCTCCGGGTCGGGCATATCGAACTCGACCGTGTAGCGGAGCTTGATGCCGGCGCAGTCGAAGTCAACATACTTATAGTGTTGGGTCTCCTCGTTCCAGGTGATGTCGATCTTGTAGTCGTCGTCATGGTAAATTTTGCCGTCGATGACGACGTAACCGATGGCGTAGTCGTCGACGCCGTTCTTGAAGTCGCCGTAGATGACGGAGCCGTCTTCGTATTCGGTGACGAACGGAATGTCCATTTCATGGACGGCCAGGTACTGCTTGGCCTGGTGCCATGCCTTGTTGCCCTGCAGGTAACAGCGGTCGTAGAAGCTGTAGCCGGTGACGGGCTTGCCGCACACGGTGCCAGTGACGCGGCCGCGCTCTTCCCAGTAGGTAACGGTCTCGTCCAGGCCATCGGGGTTGCCCAGAACTGCGAAGCAGTTGCCCGGGCCAAGGGCTTCGATTTCGACATCGATATCGTCGTTGTCGACATAGTGATAATGTTGCGGCTTGATGTCCAGACGGAAAGTGGTGTTCGGATCGTCGTCATAGGAACGCATGATGATGCCGTCGCCGGCCTGGTCATGGGTGTACCACATGTAGCCCGTGTAACGGGGGCCGATGACGGACACGGTGCCGTCGGCAGCAGTTTTCCGCATGAACACCTTGGCGGACGTGTTCTTCTGCATGGCGCGCATGAACTGATAGGTGCTGCCTTCGTCATCGTACAAGTACAGAGTCAGCCAGTTGGTGTCAAGGTAGTTACCCATCAGCTGGTGCTCACGCCAGTACCATCCCAGAGTCGGGGTGACCATCATGCTCATGGTGTGGGTGCCATATTCCCGAGCCAATTCAACGCGAGGATTTACCATAGCGAATCTCCTTTTCTATCTTCTTTTCTGTCTTAATGGAAACTGTTGTTGTGGGAGCGGCGTTCCCGATGGCCCGCCATCCGATGGGGTTCTCTGCTGCCTCCCGCTTGCCTAGGAGCGTGGGTCAGTAGTCGTTGACGCGCCTATGTCGTAGTTCGCGAACAGATAGGTGTTGAGCAGCGCGACGGTCGCGAATCCCCCGAACCCCACGCGCGGAGCCTCGTCGAGGAGATGGTTGGCGCGAGAAACACGCTGTGTGCGAGTGAGCGTCGACGCGAACGTCGGGGTGTTGCTCTATTGTCGAATTTCCATGAAGGAGTTCTCCTTACGTCCTTGTAAGTGCCCAGTGGGAGGGGATGCCAGGCACACCGGCGGCGGCCTGGCGCGCGAATCAGTCCTGCCAGACCACCATCGCGTCGAGCGCTTCGACGGTGGATCCGTCGACGCGGAGCGGGTTGACCTCGAGCGCCGCGAGCGCGGGCCCGAGACCGAGGGCGAGGTCGCCGATCGACTGGACGACCCTTGTGAGTTCGTCGAGATCGGCGGGCTTGGTCCCGCGTGCCCCTTCGAGCAGGGCGAAGGAGCGCAACGAGCGGATACCGCGAAGGATCGTCTCCGGAGTGGTGGGCAAGGCGATGCGCTGCACGTCGTGAAGTACCTCGGTCCAGATGCCGCCCATCGCCACGGCGAGGACGCATCCCCAGTCGGCGTCACGAACGACGCCGACGAGCAGCTCAACGCCGCCCGATCTCATGGGGCCGATCAGCACGCCGTCGAGCCGCGCATCCGGGCGCTTCTCGGCGACGTTTGCGAGAAGTGCGTCGACCTGAGCCGAGAGCTGTTCGGCCGGCACGTTCAACAGCACGCCGCCCACGTCGGACTTGTGGGGGATGTCGTCGGAGACGATCTTCAAAGCGAACGGGCCGGTCATCTCCCGCGCGGCATCCGCGGCTGCTGCACCACTGGCAACGACCCTGGACGGCGCGACAGGCACGCCGTTGCGGGCGATGAGTTCTCGCGACCGCGACTCCGACCAGACACCCTGGCGTTCGCCGAGGTCGTCGGTGTCGACCTCCCCAACGATCCCATCGAGCGGTGTCGGCGAAAGCTCCCCCCACTGGGCGAGGGCCGCGATCGCGTTGATCACTCGATCGAGCCCCCACGAGACGGCGGGGATCTCCCGCTGTCGACGCAGCTCAAGCGTCTGGTCCGAGATGGTGTGCACTGTGGTGGTGACCAGGAGCGCAGGCAACGGCGAGGCGTCGGCCGCCACGAGGAGGCCGGACAGCGTCGGGTCTGCGAGGTCCGCTGCCTGATGCTCGGCCTCGGTGATGGCGATGACGGCGTCCAGGTTCGGGTCTGAGCCGAGCGCCGCGAGCCCCTCACCGAAGATCTCGGGCCGGCTGACGATGAGTCCGGTCATGTCCAGCGGGTTCTGCGGAGTGCCGTAGTCGGGAAGGCTCGGCTTGAGGGCGGCCTTCGTCTCGTCGGAGATGTCGGGCAACAGCAGGCCGGCGGGCTCGGCGAGGTCGCTGGCGATGTCTCCCGCTCCTCCGGAGATCGACACGACCCCGAGCCGGCGACCGCCGATGGCACCGGCCTTCGTGAAGACATCCGCTACCGCGATGAGGTCCTCCAGCGTCTCGACGCGGATCACGCCCGCGGCTGTGAGCGCTGCCTCGATGATCGCGTCGTCGCCGACCAATGATCCCGTATGTGCCATAGCGGAGCGGGCAGCGGCCTCGCTGCGACCCGCTTTCAGTACCACGACCGGCTTACCGGCGGTGTGAGCCCGTCGCGCCGCCCGCACGAACTGCTCAGGCTTACGGACGGTCTCAAGGAAGACTCCGATCGCCTTGGTGGGCTCGTGGTCCACCAGGAAGTCCACGAGTTCGCCCGCTGTGACATCGACCTCGTTGCCGGTGCTCGCAACGATGCTGAGTCCCACGTCGAACGAACGGGCGAGTGTCTGGATCTGACCGGCGAGATTGCCGCTCTGGGAGATCATCGCAACGGACCCCGCCCGGAGCTTCGTACCCACGGTCGGCGTCAAGCCGACACCGTCGGTGATGTTGGCGAAGCCGAGGTTGTTCGGCCCGAGGATCGCCATGCCTGACTGCTCACCGAGCTCGCGCACGCGCTCCTGCAGCGGGACGCCCTCAGGCCCAACTTCCGAGAAGCCCGAACTGAGGATCTCCGCCGCGGGAACGCCGAGGGATGCGGCCTCTTCGATAACCCCGGGCACGGCGGCCGCGGGAACCATCACGAAGGCGAGGTCGGGCACCACAGGCAACGCGCTCAGGCTGGTGTGGAGTTCGTGACCATGCGCCGTGCCGCCGCGAGGATTCACGTAGAACACATCGCCGTCGAAGCCGTAGAGGGTCAGCGCCTGATCCATAAGGACCGACCATCCGTTACGATCGCTGGCTCCCACGAGTGCTACCGAGCGCGGCGACAGGAGCTTGCCGATCGCCTCGCTGCGCTGGACCTCGCGCGAATCTCGCTCATTCGTGATCTCGAGTTCACTGGTTCTTGACACATTCGCTCCTTTGCGTCGTGGGAGAATGCCATCGCGGCTGGTGCTTCTTTGTTGTACTTACTCGAAGTTGGACATTGGCCCGCAGTCGGCTCTCGGTGTCCGCTCAGCCTGGTGTCACCGCGTGATTCGGTTCAGGAGTTCCAGACGATGAGCGCGTCGAGTGCTTCTGCGATGTCGCCGTCGACGCGCAACGGGTTGACCTCGAAATCGGCTGGGCGGCGGATGGTTTTGAGGACACGGCGATGGCCTTGTGCTTGGCTCTTCGGCGAGGTAGTCGATGACATCACCGGCGGTGACGTCGACCTCGTTGCCGGTACTGCAGATCAGCGACAGGCCGGCGTCGAATTCGCGCGCCATTGTCTGGATCTGCCCGGCCAAGTTTCCGCTCTGCGAGACCACGGCGATCGGGCCGGGACAGAGCGGCGCCCGCCTGCGGAGGGGTGAGGCCGATCCGTGCGTGCAGGTGGGCGAATCCCAGGTTGTTGGGTCCGAGGATGCGGATGCCTGTCTTCTTTGCGATGTCGTGTAGGGCGTCCTGTGCGGCTTTGCCGTCCGCGCCGATCTCGGCGAAGCCGGAGGTCAGTACGACGGCGGCGCGGACTCCACGCGCGGCGGCCTCAGCCACAGTCGCGATGACCGCCGCCGCGGGAATGATGACGAAGACCTGGTCGGGCGTCTCTGGCAACGACGCCAGATCGGGGTACAGGCGCTCGCCGTGGGCGGTACCTCCGCGTGGGTTCACGAAGTAAGCCTGACCGGGATAGTCCATGGACCGGAGCGCGGCGTGGATGTAGGTGGACCAGGTGGAGCGGTCGCTGGCTCCGATGATCGCCACCGACCGTGGCTCGAACATGGCGACGAGCGGATGGTGCCGCGAAGTTTGCTGCGCGTCGAAAGTGGTTGCTGCACTTGTCATGTGGCTGCGCTCCATTGCGTGGGTCGCGATGTCATGCCCGTTCGGCCGGGCGATTCGCGGTAACCGAAGACTAGGAAGCAGCGGCCCGTGGAGCCAGGATCAAGTTGATCGCTACAGCGGACCAGAATGGTCGTCGGCCGACGCCGTTGTCACTCGTAGGATCCGGTGACGATCACAGCGGGCCAACGTCGGGGGAACCGCATGGAGGTGCACGTGACGAACACACAGGACGTGGTGGCGGAGTTCTATGCCGCAGTCAGCAGCGGTGACGCCGCGGCGATCGAGCGCCTGCTGTCGCCGGAAATCGTCGTGCACGAGCCGGGCTCGCTGCCGTACGGCGGCGAGTGGCGCGGGCTAGACGGGTTCCAGTCGCGCATGACCGCGGTCGCGGAGTACTGGCAGACCGAGATCGTGAGCCCGCCCGAGGTGCTCTTCACCGGCAACCTCGCCGCAGCGCTGATGGATGTCAGGTTCACATCGGCCGACGGTCAGATCCTGGTGCAGCAGCCTGTCATCGAGATGGTGTGGGTCGCCGATGGCCGAATCATTCAAATAATCCCGCTCTACTACGACACGGCCGTCCTGACCGGTGGTGCCGCCTCGTCTGGACGAGATGTGCCGGTTCCGGTCGCGGCGTGGACCCGTCCCATCGGCGCGGACCCTGACCCGCACATCACAAAGGCCTTCAACCAACTGACCGAACTCGTCTCGACTGGTGCGGACATCAGCGACATCGTGACCGACGCCACGGTCTGCACCGAAGCGCCCTCGCTGCCGTACAGCGGCGCCTTCCGGGGGGCCGACGGTCTCCGCCGGCTGATGAAGGAGTTCTCTGCGGCGTGGCACTGGCTGCCGAACGAGCACGAGCATGTGGTGATCGGGACGGGCGGCGAGGCCGGCTTGACGATGGACGTGCTCGAGCTGGAGTCGAAGCAGTCCGGGCGGCGGTTTCAGATGCTCATCGTCGAGCTGCGCAGATTCCCGAACGGGAAGTTCACCGAATTCCGGCCGCACTATTTCGACACCGCCGCCGTGGCTGCCTTCCACCGCAAGGACTGACCCCGGGCGGCCGAGCGAGAGATTAGATCTGCCACGGCTCGTTCACGCCCCCGCGACCCCGCAAGCGGCGACGTCAAGCACGTCGGCGACGTAGCCGTCGGTCACGAACTCGCCCGAACCCTGGTGCTGCGGGCGGGCTTCTCGTCAGCGCGGCAGGACACGTCTAAAGCCCAGTCGATCGGCCCGGGTACTTCACGGCGGACTGCGGCGATCTTCCAAACAGCCCGGCGTCATCGGGGTCCTTGTACGGCAGCGACCTTCACTGAACACCTTTCGGGCGTGAACAAATGCCGATGATGATCAGCGGCGTCGAGTGCAAACAGACGACGCGCTCGCCGGGCCTCGAGCACGGATGTCGGCGGCGTTCAGGTGGAGAGCGCCGCGAGCGTCGCCCGGTCTATCGCCACAACGTTGCGAGGCCCCTGCCGGGCGACCCAGACCGTTGCGCCGAAGGGATTGTCGCTGAGAAGCAATTGCATGGTCGCGTCGTCGCCTGGGACAGTTGTTCCCAGGAACCGGGTGTCGTCGCCTAGTCGCCCGACGACGATGCCGGTGGTGCCGCTTCTGTCGTACTTGACGGTGTAGGTTTCGATCGTCGCCTCGCCGTCGGCGGATGTCGAGACGCCGGGTCCGGCAACCGCGTCCAGCTCGGCCTGCCGGTCGGCGTCGGACCATTCGGTCCAGGCGCGTGGCGTCGTGGAGTAGACAGCGGCCGAGTACTTGCTCATCACGCCGCCGTTCGCGCCGACGAATCCGTATGTGCCCGGCTGACTCCGCAGCCGGCCGACGACCTCGGCGATGCCGTGCATGGAGTAGTTGTTGCCGGCGCCGCCGAAGAACGGGAGCCCGCCCGTCACGGTCAGACCGCGGGGGTCGGTGTGGGACAGCCCCAGCCCGTCGCAGATGTTGAGCACCGGGATCGGGAAGCAGCTGTAGAGGTCTAGGAAAGACAGGTCCTCGGTGCCGATCTCGGTCCGTTGCAGCGCGGTGCGGGCGGCGGCGATCGACGCCGGTCCGGTCGAGAGATCCGCCCGCTCCAGCAGTGGCAGTTCGCGCAGGTCCGAATAGCCGTGCAGGAAAACCCATTTCGACTCGGGAACCCCGGCGGCGCGGGCGGCGCCGACGGAGCTCAGCAGGACGGCAGCACCCTGGTTCACCTGATCACGGGCGACGACGAACCGCGGATACGGGTCGGTGATCATCCGGTTCCGTTCGGTCACAGTGACCAGTTCGGCGGCGGAACGCTCCACCGGTGCCGCGGCGAATGGATTGGCCGCCGCGACGGTGGTGAACGGCGCGAACAGCTCACCCATCTCCGTGGCGTACTCCGCGCGGCTCTTCCCGGTCCGGCGCCGTCGGGCGTTCTCGAGCAACGCGTACTGCGACGGTGCATCCGTGAGACCGTGCGCGATCTGCGCCTCGTCGATCAATCCTTCCATCCCGTATCCACGGTCTTCGAGGTCCCCATCGGTGTTCTCCGTGAAGTCGGGTGCGTCGGGCTTTCCGGCCCACGCGCGGGTGGTGGAGATCGCCTCGGACCCGACGACGAGCACCATCTGCGCATCGCCGCGGCCGATCGCCGTGGCGAACTCGGTGACCAGATGTTGTGACGACTGACCACCGACGACCTCGAGGACCGCGCGGTGCGGATCGGCACCGACTCGTCGGGCGACGGACCTCGGATAGTTGTCGGATCGCCCCAGGGGGGCCGTGAAGAAGTCCCCGGAGATCTCAAACTGGCGCACCCCGGCGATGGTGTCGATGAGGGCGGGGTCGCAGCCGGCGTCGGCGATCGCGGCTGCTGCGGCGGCGGCGGCCAGATCGACTGCGCTCCACCGGTGGTAGTCGGGGGCGTCCAGCGGGTCGCTGGACTGGCCGACGCCGATGAGCACGGGCGTCGTCGGGGCCAGGTCGTCGAAGGCGTTCATTGGGTGGGTCCCATCGTGAGCGGTTGAGTGTTCGTGGTGGTGGTGGTGGAAATGAGGTCCAGGCGCATCGCCGTTTGTGCCAGCGCGGAATACAGCAGGAAGCCCCGCATTTCCTCCCAGCCGCGCGACCAGGTCAGTGCGGCGGCGACCTGGTAGACGGCCGCGGCGGGATCGGCGCCGATCACGGCTCGGACCTCCGAGGTGCGCCGTGCGTGGTGGCCTGTGACCGTGCCGATGCGTTCGGCGAGCCCGGTGAAGCGGTACTGGTGCCCCGGTAACACCTCGTGGTCGTCGAAACGGGTCAGCAGGGCGAGGCTCTCGAGATGGTCGGCGATCGGGTTGGTGTCCGACGGGCCGCCGAGGCCCAGACCCGGATAGCTGGCCGGTAGGACGTGGTCGCCGGTCAGCAGGAGGTTTTCGGTGGGCAGTCGCAAGCAGATGTGGCCGGTGGTGTGGCCGGGCGTGTGCAGGACCTCGACGGGCAACCCTGGATAGGACAGGGCGTCGACAGCACCGTGGATGACCAGATCGGCGTTGACCGGTCGGTACGCCTCGCGCGAGCGGGCCGGCACGTCGAGTTCTGGTCGGCGGCCCGGCGGGACGCCCCAGCCCTCCAATTCGACGGGCTGGTCCTCGAGCATGGATCCGAGGGCTACGACCTCCTTCTCGTGCATCACGATCGGTGCTCCGCAGTGCTCCCGCAGCCGTGGCGCCATCGCCAAGTGATCGGGGTGCAGATGCGTGACGATGATCGATCCGAGCGGACCGCCCACCCGGTCCAATGCGGCGGCGAGCAGCGCGGCGTTGTCGTCGGAATCCCAGCCGGGATCGACCACGTGAACATGGCCGTCTGTGCTGCGCAGCAGATAGGTCAGCGTGTACCGCAGTCCCATCACGCCGCCGGGCATGGGCGTCGCGAGAGCCCAGACGTTGTCACGGATCCGCTCTAGCTGCGGCAGGCTGCCGTCGTCGAAGGCCCGTCGCTGAGCGGCGCTGGTCGCGACGGTCACGTCAGCGTCCCTGCCAGCGGGGTGCGCGCTTGTCTGTAAACGCCCGCATCCCCTCCATGGCGTCGGCGCTGCGCATCAGCAGGGCACCCTCGGCAGCGCTGCGGGCCCAGTCCTGGTCCTCAACGGCGACGTGAGCGTCCGTGATACCCCGGGCTATCCGCTTGCTCGTCTGTACCGCCAGCGGGGCGTTCGCGCTGATGGCGTCCGCGAGCGTGAACGCGGTGGCGAGCAGCTCCGACCCGGGTACCACCCGGTTCACCAGGCCCAACGCCAGGGCCTGCGCCGCGGGCATCGGATTCCCGGTGAGGATCGCCTCCATGGCGATCTTCTCGGGGATCTGCCGGGGAAGTCGAAAGGCGCCGCCAGCACCGGCGAAGATGCCGCGGGTGACCTCCGGCAGCCCGAAGACGGCTGTGTCGACAGCAACGGCGAGGTCGCTGGCGAGCACGATCTCGGTACCACCGCCGAGGGCGAAACCGTTGACGGCGGCGATCGTGGGCTTGGAGATCGCGTGGCTCACATAACCGGCGAAGCCCCACCGCGCCAGGCGCTGGTCGGTTCCCGACAACTGCCCTGCGGCAGCCTCCTTGAGGTCCGCGCCTGCGCAGAACGCCGTATCCCCGGCGCCGGTGAGGATGACCGCCCGCACGTCAGCGGTGTTCTCGGCGAAATCGAGCGCGTCGCCGACCCCGATGGACAGCGGCACGTTGACGGCGTTCCGGGCCTGCGGCCGGTTGAGCGAGATGAGCAGGACGTGGTCGTGGAGCTCGGCGACAACGGTTCCCTGACCGCCGATCTGGACGGGGAAAGGGTTCGGCGATTGAGGCATGGGCTACTTTCTGGTTCATCGATCAGTCGCAGTCAAACGGGACGGGTGGCTGTGTTCCACGAAGGCAACGTCGCCGGGGCAGCCTCGGCGCTGCACCTGAACGCTTCACCTGTCCGTCGTACGCTGCGCCACCACAAGCGCATCGCCGCAGGCACTGTGTTCAGGGTGGGCGTGCCTCGTGACTTACTCCCGGCCGGCCGACGTCCCGCCGGTCTCCATCGGCTGCGCGGAGCTGAGCCGTCGGCGGAGGCATCTCAGTGGGCGATCTCGGTGAGTGCGCGCTGCCGGGTGCGTGGACCGAACGCCACTGACACGGTCGCGATCAGTATCGATGCGGAGAGCACGAGCATCGCCCATTCGGCGCCGAAAGCGGCGAGTACGGGCAACACGATGAACGGCGCGACAGCACCGCCCAGGTGGCCCACGCCGTCACCAATGGCCGCCGCCGTACCGCGGCTGCGGGTCGGGAAGATCTCCGCGGTGTAGGTGAAAGCGGGAGGAACGAGAATTCCGAGGGCGAAGGTGAACAGAAGGTTGGCCACGACGAAAATGAACCCTCCTTCGCCGATGATCAGTAGCCCGAAGCTCGCGATGATGGCAAGCGAACTGATCACGATGATCGTGCGGCGCTCGAAGCGTTCGATCAGGCCGAGCAGGATGAGACACGACAAGACACCAGAGACGCGCCCGACAACGGTCAACCAGAGGGCCTGGGATCGTTCGACGCCGAGTCCCTCGAGCAGGAGCGGCTGATAGGAGGAGAAGGCGTAGAACCCGATGTAGAAGAAGAACCAGAACGACGAGATCAGCAGCACCCGGCGGAGCAGCGGCCCGCGGAGCAGTGAACGCAGGGGGCTGTGATGATCGTCGATCGGCGCTTCGGCCACGACGTCGGCCGTCCGAAGGACCGGGACTGCCCCGTCCCGATAGGCTCGCCGCTCCATCTCGGCGGTGATCCGCTCGGCACGATCGAGATCGCCGTGCCCGGCGAGCCAGCGTGGCGATTCGGGTACACAGCGATCGGTGAAACCCGGTAGCACGAGCAGAACTAACGCGCCGAAGCCGATCAGAATGCGCCAGCCGACGGGGCCGAGGTCGAGCACCGGGAGCGAGCCGAAACCGACGACGCTGATCAAGAGGGCCTGTGCCAGATAGATGAGTGTCAGGTAGCGGCCCCGCTTGTCCCGCGGTGCGATCTCGCCGATGTAGGCCGAGGCCAGGGCCAGGACCGCGCCCATGCCACAGCCGCAGATGAAGCGGAAGACGGCGAAGGACCACACGTCCCATGAAAGCGCGGTCAGGAGTCCACCGATGCCCAGGACGACGATGGTGCCGCGGAGACCGACCAGTCGGCCCCGTCGGTCGGCGATGTGCCCGAGTGCGTAGGCGCCCACCGCGTAGCCAATGAGGTTCAGGGTGACCGGCCAGGACAGGTCCGTCACTTTGAGATCGAGATCGGCGGACAACGACGGCAACGTGATGCTGACGACGCCGATGTCGTAGTTTGCGAAGAAGAAGGTGAAGAGCAGCACGGCGCTCGCAACAGTCGGCAGGCCAACCCTCGGCAGCCGGTCGATGCGTGCCCCGACGGCCGCCGATCGGCGGGTTCGGTCCGCGCCGGCCGGCACGGTAGCTGTCGTGTCTTTGTGGGGGTCCATGAGCATCCTTACGACGTTGTCAGGACGTGCGGGAGGCACGCGGCACCGCACCGGCGGGGGTGAGCCGGCGGTGGCGCGGTTCGATTCAGGAGCGCCAGACGATGAGCGCGTCGAGTGCTCTTAGTGTCGCCCTCGACGCGCAATGGATTTACCTGGAGGGCGGCGAGTTCGGGGCCCACAACATGCCGACCTGAGGATGGTCCCGCGATGTCCGCCGCGCGTCGAAAGTGGTTGCTGCACCTGTCATATGGCTGCGCTCCGTTGGGTGGGCCGCGATGTCGTGCCCGTTCGGCGGGGCGACTCCCTGTACCCGAAGACTAAGAAACAGCGGCCCGAGGGGCCAGGATCAAGTTGATCGCTACGGCGGACCAGAATGGTCCTCGACCGACGCCGTTGTCGCTCGTAGAATCCGCTTGACGATACCGCTCAGGTCAGACCGTCGCCGGGGCCAGATCAGGCTCGTCGTCGCATACACCGGCCGGAACGGAGGCAGCAGCGACAACCCCAGGTCGGCCAGACGTGCGGCGTTTTCTGCGGACGTCGCATCCGCCACGCAGGTGAACGCCGCACCGTGGCTGACAAGCGCGAGAAGGGCATGGGCGTCTGCGCCGGCCACGACTCGGATGTCGGTGCAGTTGACCTCGTGTAGGTAAACGCTCAGATCGTCGACCAGTTTCGGGGGGTAGCTCGTGACGAACTGCAGGCCGGAGAGATCGGTCGGCGTGCCGTCACTGGCGAATCGATGCCGTAACCGGGGTGTCGTCACGAGGGACAGCGGCTCGCGGACCAGCGTCGAACGTCCGAGCCGAGGGTCGGTGTCGACGACCCTAACGGTGGCCAGGTCCATGGTCCCGGCGAGTACGGCGTCGGTGTGCTGCACCGACGAGCCCGGCCGGTAGTCCACGACGGTCCCCGGGCGCTCCGCCTCGACGGCGTGGTCGATGAGGCGGGTGATGTGCAGCGGGACCGTGGGCACGAGCCCGACGGACAACGGTCGGGTACCACTGAGGCGACCCCTGGCCGACTCGATCAATGACATGTCTGCGATGACCTGATCGGCGAGCGGCAGCAACTGGTGTCCGGCGTGTGTGAGTGTCAGCGGCTGGGTGCCGCGGTTGAACAGCGGGCCACCCATGTAGCGCTCGAGGTCGCGGATGCGTCGGTTGAGCGGCGACGCGGAGACACCCAGCTGGTCAGCGGCACGCACGAAGGAGCCGGTCGTGGCCACTGCGACGAAATACCGGAGGTGATGTATGTCCATGGGCCTGCTGATCGTGTCACGACGGTGGTGAACCTGCGAGGTCCCTGATTGTCCCCCGCAGGTGGGGTGCTGTCACGACATGGCCGCCCCGTGACCGGTTCAGACTTTCGCCGCCAATTCGGTGTGGATTATGCTGGCCGCGATGGCTTGCGACGTGACCCGCGCCGCCGGCTGCTGGCCGATCGGTTCGACGTCAAGGACGTCACCGCGACATTCCCTGGCTACCTGATGATCAACTTCGTCGCACGGTTCACCCGCTTCGCCCGACGCACCGCCCAGCGGCTACCGAAAGACTGGCCCTGAGCAACCTGAACCGCCCCGGAGTGTGTCCGGAGACTTCGAACCTTGGGAAGGTTGGAGTCATGCCAGGGAACAGCACCAGGAGGTATCCGCCTGAGCTGAAAGAGCGGGCGGTTCGGATGGTCGCCGAGATCATGCCGGAACAGGAGTCGGAGTGGGCGGCGATGGGCCGGGTCGCTGAGCTCCTCGGGGTTGGAACGGCGGAGACGGTCCGCAAGTGGGTACGTCAGGCAGAAGTCGACGCGGGTGCCCGGCAGGGCATGTCGTCGGAGGAATCGGTGGAGGTCCGCCGGCTCAAGCGTGAGGTCGCCGAGCTGAAACGGGCCAACGCCATCCTCAAAGCCGCCTCGGTTTTCTTCGCGGCCGAACTCGACCGGCCACAGCGGTGATCGTCCGATTCATCAACGAGAACAAAGACTGTCGTGTCGGTGATGGTTTGCGGTGGGGTGTCGAGTCGATCTGCGCGGTGCTCACCGAGTACGGCGTGAAGGTCGCCCCATCGACCTATTACGAGACCGTGGTGCGCCGGCCCGGTCGTCGTGAGCTCCGCGACGAGGACCTGAAACCGCAGATCCGCCGGGTCCACGAGCAGAACTTCGCCGTGTATGGCGCGCGGAAGGTGTGGTTGCAGCTGAACCGCGAAGGGATCCCGGTGGCCCGCTGCACGGTGGAGCGGCTGATGGCCCGGATGGGTCTGGTCGGCGTTCGCCGCGGGGTGGTCAAACGCACCACGATCGCCGATCCCGCCGCGGAACGGGCCCGTGATCTGGTGTTGCGGAACTTCCAGCCGCTGGCCCCGGACCGGTTGTGGGTTGCCGACATCACGTAATGGGAGGGCCGGGTCCCCTGACCTGGTGCCCGTGGTGAACTGGCGGGGGCCCCTGAGATATCACCGGCCCAGGCCGGGGGGCATGGTGGTGGTGAGCCGCTGGAGGGTGTCCACTCCCTTGTCTGAACCGGCCGTCGAGGTCTGAACGTAGACGGTGGCCCCGCCAGTCGCCGGGTACGTGATCGGCTGGTGAGATGCCGCGCCGTCGAGCGCTTCCATTAGGTCGCCGCACGCACCCTCGGGCTCAACCGCGAAGGGATCGACGAGCGAACGGGAGAGCGAATTGGGAATCACCTGCGGGATCGATTGGGCGGAGAAGCACCACGACGTCGCTGTTGTCGACGAATCGGGCCGGGTAATCGGCAGACGAAGGATCACCACCGGCGTGGCCGGCTTCGGTGAGCTGATGACGTTGCTCGCCGAGCACACCGACAACCCGCCGGCCGTCCCGGTGGCCATCGAAACAGACAAGAACCTGATCGTTTCCGCGCTGCGGGCCGCCGGCTTCGTCGTCTATCCGATCAACCCGCGGGCGGTGGCGCGGTATCGGGAACGGTATGGACAGTCGGGGAAGAAGTCCGATCCGGGTGACGCGGCGATCCTGGCCGACGTCCTGCGCACCGATCGGCATCAGCATCGGCCGATGCCAGCGATCACCGACAACGCTCTGGCGGTGAAGGCGTTGGCCCGTCAGCACCAGGAGGGGATCTGGGCGCTGCATCAGACCATCAACCGCCTCCGATCGGTGCTGTTGGAGTTCTACCCTCAAGCGCTGCAGGTGTTTCCAAACCTGAAGCACCGCGCGGCGATGGCCGTTCTGACCGCTGCCCCCACTCCGGCCCAAGGACTGAAACTCACGCCCCGTCGGGTCGTTGTCCTGCTGCATCGCTGCGGGCGACGCAACGATCCCGCCCTGGTCGAGGCGATCATCTCCGGTCTGAAGACGCCGGCGTTACGGCAGCCCCCGCAGGTCGAGGCCGCGCTCGGCCGAACCGTCGCGTCGCTGATACGCATCATCACCGTGATGCTCGACGGCGTCGACGACCTGGAACAGGCGCTGTCGGCTGAGTTCGACAACCACCCGCTCGCCCCGGTGCTGAGGTCCGCTCCCGGTCTCGGGCCGCTCTTGGCCGCCCGGGTGCTGGCCGAGATCGGCGACGATCCAGCCCGATTCGCCACCGCGAACGGGCTGCGCGCCTTCGCCGGCACCGCACCGGTCACCCGCGCCTCCGGCCGCTCCCACTTCGTCAAAGCACGCAAGGTCCGCAACCGACGCCTCGGCGATGCCTGTCACTGGTGGGCGTTCGCGATGCTCACCAGGTCCGTCGGCGCCCGAGCGCACTACGACAAAAGAAGAGCCGCCGGCGACAGCCACAACGCCGCCCTGCGCAACCTGGCCAACAAGCTCCTCGGCCGACTCTGGTGGTGCCTTCAACACCAAGAGCCCTGGGACGACGCAGCCGCCTGGCCCAAGCCCAAAACCGAGGCCGCCCCGATCGCTGCTTGACACCTGACTCGCGTGGGATGTCTACGTCTCGACGTGGTCCGGATGGGTGTATGTGGCATTCGTGATCGACGCCTACGCCCGCCGCATCCTGGGCTGGCGGACCGGGTCGACGATGTCGACGCAGTTGGTGCTCGATGCTCTGGAGCAGGCGATCTGGACCCGGGGACGAGCCCGTGCGGATTTGACAAGCGTTGTGGCGCATAGCGATCGCGGGTCGCAGTACACAGCGATTCGGTACTCCGAGCGCCTAGAACAGGCCGGGATCGCCGGCTCCGTCGGCTCCGTCGGGGACTCGTTCGATAATGCGCTCGCCGAGACGATCAACGGGCTGTTCAAGACCGAAGTCATCAAACCCCGCGGGCCATGGCGGACCCTGGAACAGGTCGAGTACGCCACCGCCGAGTGGGTCGACTGGTTCAACCACAGCCGGCTCTACGAGTACTGCGGCGACATCCCACCGGCAGAGCTCGAGGAAGCCTTCTACGCTCACCACACAGCTCAGCCGCCGGCCGGGCTGACCGTTTGAGACAGCCTCCGGACACTCCGGGGCGGTTCAACCGCCTGACAACGGCTGTTCACCGCGGTTCGTACTGAAGGCGCAAGTACGGAGCCGATGTACGCGACTAACGGCGAGCGTCGTCGATGATGAATTGGGCATCTGGCCATAGGCGGGCGATCCGCCAGGGCGCGTCGACGGGGAAGCTCAAGTCGCGTCCCGGCGCCGCCATCCACGGAGAGCGCGCGTAGCCCACCCGAGATGGTCTTAAGCCGTGAACACCCTGATCACCAGAGACGCGAAAGATCGAGGCTCACTCATTGCGGGTATAGCCATTCGGCCGGGCAGGAAGCGTGGCGCGGTCATGCCTTTGAGGAGACGCGCCACTTTTGAAGGTGATCAACGATGCCTCGTGCGGCCTGATCCCTGTGCCCGAGCAGTCGTTGTTCTGCATACTTGTGCACCGCGCGCTCATGTTCGAGGGTTTCTTGTAGGACTGCTACAGCGTGGGGTGAACCCAATTCGAGAAGACGGTCGTATTTCGTGAGAAAGCCTGTAGTCAGTTCCTTGGTTTCGGCCATCCACGCGTCCCAGTCTGCGGAGCGCTCGAGCTGGCCGTCCACCGCGACGCGACGGTGTTCGTCAACGGCGCGCACGCAGGGCAGTGTCGCAACGGCTAACGACCTTCCGGGAGCCTCTGAATGGTCACCTGAGGTACAGCGAACCTAAGATCATTCGGTCGCGTTGAGGCCCGCGCCCATCAGGATTTGGATTCCGGGAGAGATGCGTTCATGGGTTGACCGGGGCGAAGGCGGCGGTGATGACGGCAGCTTGTTCGACGTCATGGACCCGGGCGGATCCGGCGGATGGTGCTGCCATCGCCCGCCGGGAGATCCTATTGATGCCGGTCAGTCTGGGCATGAGTTCGGGTAGTGCGAGGCCAAGGAACGGCCAGGCGCCCTGGTTGGCGGCTTCTTCCTGGACCCATCGGATGTCGGTCGCGTGGGGGTAGCGGTCGAGGATGACGCCGAGCCGTCGTTGCGGGACGGGGTAGAGCTTCTCCAATCGGACGATGGCGGTGGTGGTGTTGTTGGTGCGTTGGCGGTGGGCGTCCAGTTCGTAGTACAACTTGCCGCTGGTCAACAGCACGGTGGTGACGTTTTCCGGGTCCGCGGTGTGGTCGTCGATGATGGATTGGAAGGCCCCGCTGGTGAATTCGGCGACTGGGGAGACGGCGGCCTTGTTGCGGAGCATGGATTTTGGGGTGAACACGATCATCGGCCGGTGCACAACGTCCAGGGCGTGCCTGCGGAGCAGGTGGAAGTAGTTGGCCGGGGTGGTTGGGACGGCGACGGTCATCGAGTTTTCGGCGCACAGTTGTAGGAACCGTTCGATGCGCGCCGAGGTGTGGTCGGGTCCTTGTCCTTCATGGCCGTGCGGGAGCAGCAGGACAACCCCTGATTGCTGGCCCCATTTGGCTTCTCCGGAGGACAGGTATTCGTCGATGACCGATTGTGCGCCGTTGACGAAGTCACCAAATTGGGCTTCCCACAGCACCAGCGCCTCCCGGTTCGCGACGGAGTAGCCGTACTCGAAACCGAGGGCGGCGTATTCGGTGAGCGCGGAGTCGTAGATCAGCACCCGGCCTTGGTCGTCGGACAGGTGCTGCAGCGGTTGGTAGTCCGTTCCGGTGCGATGATCGACCAGCACGGAGTGCCGTTGTGAGAAGGTGCCGCGGCGGCTGTCCTGTCCGGTAAGGCGGACCAACCGGCCGCCCATGGCGATTGATCCGAGGGCGAGGAGTTCGGCGAATGCCCAGTCGATGTTGCCGTGGCGGGCTGCGTGGGCGCGTCGCTCGACGAGGCTCTGCACCCTGGGGTGGGGGGTGAATCCGGCGGGCTGGTGCAGGGCAGCGTCGGCGATGCGGTGCAGGGTGTCTTCCGGCACGGTTGTGTCGGTGGCCAGGTTCAGGACCTGCCGGGTTTCCACCGACGGCGACGGGGTTGGGGTGGCCTTCTCCAGGGCGTGGACCTCTCTGAAGACTAGATCCAGTTGCTGCTGGTAGTCGCGCATGGATTCTTCGGCTTCCTCGCCGGTGAGGTCGCCGCGGCCGATGAGGGCTTCGGTGTAGAGCCGGCGTACGGAGCGTTTGGTGTCGATGATCTGATACATGAGGGGGTTGGTCATGGACGGGTCGTCGCCTTCGTTGTGCCCGCGGCGGCGGTAGCAAATCAGGTCGATGACGACATCCCGGCCGAAGGTTTGCCGGTATTCGACGGCCAGCCGGGCGATCCAGCAGGAGGCTTCCGGGTCGTCGCCGTTGACGTGGAAGATCGGTGCCTGAACCATTTTCGCGACGTCGGTGCAGTAGTCGCTGGACCGGGAGGCGTCCGGGGCGGTGGTGAATCCGACCTGGTTGTTGATGATCACGTGCACGGTGCCGCCGGTGCGGTACCCCCGTAGCTGTGACAGCTGGAGGGTTTCGGCGACGACGCCTTGGCCTGCAAATGCGGCGTCGCCATGGATCGCAATGGGCAGGACGGTGAATCCTTCCTCACCGAGGTCACGCAGGTCCTGCTTGGCACGGGTCACGCCTTCCAGCACCGGGTCGACAACTTCGAGGTGCGAGGGGTTCGCGACCAGCGTGACATCCAGGGATCGGCCGCTACCGGCCGGCGGGGTGTAGGTGCCCTCCGCGCCCAGGTGGTATTTGACGTCCCCGGATCCCTGGCTCTGCCTAGGGTCCATGTTGCCCTCGAACTCCCGGAAGATCTGCGTGTACGGTTTGCCGACGATGTTGGCCAGAACGTTGAGCCGGCCGCGGTGGGCCATCCCGATGACAACCTCGTCCGTGCCCGATGCGGTCGCCTGGGCCAGGGCGGCGTCGAGGAGGGCGATGACGGTTTCCCCGCCTTCCAAGGAGAATCGCTTCTGACCGATGTATTTGGTCTGAAGAAACGTCTCGAAGGCTTCGGCCCGGTTGAGCCGGCCGAGGATGTACTTCTGCTCGTCGACGGTGGGTTTGTCCCGGAGCACCTCGACCCGGCGCTGCAACCACTCACGCTGCTCCGGGTCGATGATGTGCATGTACTCGACCCCCACGGTGCGGCAGTAGGAACCGCGGAGCACTCCCAGGACGTCGCGGAGTTTCATGAACTGTTCTCCGTTGAACCCGCCGACCGGGAAATCTCGGTCCAGGTCCCAGAGGGTCAGTCCGTGGGTGAGGACGTCGAGGTCCGGGTGCCGGCGCTGCCGGTAGTTCAGCGGGTCGGTGTCAGCCATCAGGTGCCCGCGGCTGCGGTACGCATCAATCATGCCCAGCACACGGGCGGTTTTGTCGACGGCGCCGGCGCGCCCGTGGTCGAGGTCCTGCACCCACCGGACCGGCTCGTACGGGATCCGCAGGGAGGCAAAGATACCGTCGTAGAAGAAGTTCTCACCCAGCAGTAGCTGGTGGATCCGTTTGAGGAACTCACCGGACTCGGCGCCCTGAATGATCCGATGGTCATACGTCGAGGTCAGCGTGATGATCTTGCTGACACCCAGGTCGGAGAGCGTCTGTTCGCTGGCGCCCTGGAATTCGGCCGGGTACTCCAAAGCGCCGACGCCGATGATGGCGCTCTGCCCGGTCATCAGCCGGGGCACGGAGTGATTGGTGCCGATCCCGCCGGGGTTGGTCAGCGTAAGTGTTGTGCCGGCATAGTCTTCGGCCGCTAGCGAGCCGGTGCGGGACTTCCGGACAACGTGTTCGTACGCGCTCCAGAACTGGGTGAAATTCATTGCTTCCGCGGCTTTGATCGGGACGACGACCAGGTTCCGCCCGCCTCCCTTTCCTGGCAGGTCGATCGCCAGGCCCAGGTTGACGTGGACCGGGGTGATCACCGAGGGTTTGCCCTCGGTGACGGCGAAGCTGCGGTTCATGGTGGGGTAGTCGGCGGTGGCCCGCACGATCGCGTAGCCGATCAGGTGGGTGAAGGAGACCTTCCCGCCGCGGTTCCGCTGCAGGAAGTTGTTGATCACGATCCGGTTTTCCGCCAACAGTTTCGCCGGCACGCCCCGCACCGACGTCGCGGTGGGCACCTCCAACGAGGCCGTCATGTTTTTCACCACCGCGGCGGCGATGCCCCGCAACGGGGTGGAGACCACGCCGTTGACACCGGTCGGCTCGGCGGGCTTCGGGGTTGAAGTGGGGGATGCCGCGACCGTGTCGAGCTGGGTGGTCGCTGTTGGTTGCGGTGCCGGTACTGGTTGGCCGCTCGGTTCATTGGACCCCTGCCCGGCCGGGTGTTCCGGCCGGGCAGAGGTGGTCGGGTGCGGGTCGTCGGCCCGGTCCGCGGGCCCAGGGGTGGGCGCCGGGCGGGCTGGCCCGCTCCGGGCGAAGAAGTCCCGCCAGATGGGGTCGACTTGGCTGGGATCGGCCAGGTACTCCTGGTATTTCTCCTCGACGAACCAGTCGTTGGGGCCGAACTCGGGCGCCGCGTTTGCGGCGAACCAGCCCGGCTGTTGCTCGCCGGAATCGGCGCTGCCATCGAGGGTCACCGGGTCGGTGGTCGAGGTCATCGCGGTGTCGTCCTATCTGTATGGAGCGAGGTGGTTTGCGGGATATGCAATGCCTGTTCGTGGCCGCGGGCGTCCGGGATTGTGCGTTCGGGATTGGGCTGAACGGTGTCGCCGGTCAGGCCTTGACCGCCTTCACCCCGGGGTCCCTTTCGAGCTGCTTGGCGAAGCGGGAGAGGCTGATGTTGACCAACAGGTAGATGACGGCGACCGCGGTGTACACGGGGATGGCGTAGGCGCCGCCGAGATATTCCACCGCGACCCGGCCCTGCCGGAGCAGTTCGGCGTAGCCGATGAAGAAGCCGAGCGAGCTTTCCTTCAGGATGGTGACGACCTGGCTGACCAGGGCGGGCAGCATGTTCCGCACGGCCTGCGGCAGCAGCACCAACCGCAGCGTGGTGCTCTTGCTCAGCCCGACGGAGTAGGCGGCTTCGGCCTGCCCCTTGGGCAGGGACCGGATGCCGGCGCGGAAGATCTCGCTCATCACGGCGGAGTTGTAAAGGCTGATACCGATGACCAGCGCCCAGAACACCGGGACGTCGACCCCCAGGGCCGGCATGCCCAGGAACAGGAAGAAGATCAGCACGAGGAGCGGCAACCCGCGGAAGATCTCGACCCACACCCGGACCACACCGCGCAGGATGCGGCTCTCCGCGAGCCGCATCGCGGCCAGTAGTACACCGAACACCACGGACAACACGATGGACACCGCAGCGGCGGTCAGGGTGTACCAGAGGCCGCCCAGCAGCAGTTGCGCGAGGTCCTTGTTCAGCAGCACCGACCACAGGTCAGGTGCAAGGGCGCCGTTGATGTAGAGCCGGTAGAGAACCAGCGCGGCGAGGATGGCTACCACGACGCCGGCGACGATGCTGCCGGTGCGGATTTTGGCCAGGGTCCGGGGACCGGCCATGTCATACAGGACGCTGCTCATCGCTGGACCGCCAGTTTGTGTTCGAAGTGGTGGGCAACCAGGCCCGCGGGGATTGTGATGGCCAGATACAGCAGGGCGACGACACCGAGGATGGCCATCACGTCCTGACTGTCGACCGCGATCAGTTGTTCGGCGGAGGCCAGCAGTTCGACGACACCGAAGGCGCTGGCGATCGCGGAACTCTTGGTCAGCGCGATGAACACGTTGATCAGTGGTGGGATGACAGTGCGCAGTGCCTGCGGCAGGATGACCAACCGCAGCGACCGGCCGAAGGTCAGGCCCACCGAGCGAGCGGCTTCGGCCTGTCCGCCGGGGATGGAGTTGATTCCGGACCGGATTGCCTCGCAGAAGAACGCTGAGTAGTAGACGGACAGCGCCGTGATGGCGGAGGCGAAGAAAGAGATCCGGATGTCGACCTGTGGCAGCACGAACAGGGTGAAGAAGAAGATGACCGCGGTCGGCACGTTCCGGAAGATGTCGATGTAGCCGGCGCTGATTTTCTGCAGCAGCGGGATCGGGGAGACCCGCATCGCGGCCAGGATGGTGCCGCCGATCAACGCGAGCACGGTGGACACGGCGATCAGTGCGAGGGTCCAGGCGAACCCGCCCAGCAGGACGCCGTAGTTCTCAAACACGGTGGACATGGGAATCCCTCACTGGGAGAAGTGGTGGTCGAGAGGAGCGCGGTTGGTGTGGCGCGCCCGCGGTCATGAGCATTCCGCGAACTGCGGTTTGACGATCGGCAGCTCGGAGTACTTGCCGAGGTAGTCGTCCCATGACTTCTGCGCGGAGCCGTCCGTGTAGAACTCGTCGATTGTTTGGTCCAGCCACTGGCAGAACTGCACATCACCCTTGGCGATGCCGATGCTCCAGGCCTCTGCGCCGAGGGAGGCACCGGCCATCTGCAGGTCGTCGGGATCCTGCCCGACATACCCGATCCCGATGGGTGCGTGGGTGATCAGCGCGTCCACTGTGCCGTTCTTGAGGGCCTCAATGCACTTGGAGGACACGTCGAACTCGATGAGGTTGGTGTCCGGGAAGTCCTTACGGGTGTAGACGCTGACAGTGCCACCGACGGTGGAGCAGACCTTGACCCCGTTGGGGGTCTGCGGGTCGGTGATGTTCTTCGGGTTGCCCTTGGCGACGACCATGTCGTAGTGCACGTCGAAGTAGGGCCCGGCGAAACTGATGACCTGTTTGCGCTTTTCACTGGCGGTGTAGGTGGCGACGACGATGTCGACCTTGTCCTGGATGAGGAACTGTTCCCGGTTCGCGGAGTTCGCTTCGGTCCATTGGATCTGGTCGGCGGACAACCCGAGCTTGGCAGCAATGTATTCGACCATGTCGATCTCGAAGCCCTCCTGTTGGCCCTTCAGGTTCCGGGCGGACAGGCCGGGGTGGTCATAGCGGGTGCCGACCCGGATGGCCCCTTCTTCCTGGAGTTTGGCCATGGTGGACCCGGCGGGGAACTCGGGGTTCTCCGCGACGGCGGAGGTGATGCCCGGGTTCGCGACGCTGCTGGTGCCGAACACGGCGACCAGCGCAATGGCCAGCACGACGATCAACGGGAGGATGAATGCTCGTAGCTTCTTACGCACGGCGGTGTGCCTTTCGTCTTTGAGAACGTCAGTGGGACAGGATTTTGGACAGGAAATCCCTGGCCCTGGCGGACTTCGGCGCGGCGAAGAACTCGGCCGGGGGGGCCTGTTCGACGATCTGTCCGGCGTCCATGAAGATGACCCGGTCGGCGGCGGACCGGGCGAAGCCCATTTCGTGGGTGACCACGACCATGGTCATCCCGCTCGAGGCCAGGCCCTTCATCACCTCGAGGACTTCGTTGACCATTTCCGGGTCGAGCGCGGAGGTGGGCTCGTCGAACAGCAAAACCTTGGGGTCCATTGCGAGGGATCGGGCGATCGCGACCCGTTGCTGCTGTCCACCGGAGAGCTGGGCGGGCATCTTGTCGGCCTGCGATCCGACGCCGACGCGGTCCAGGATTTCCCGGGCCCGCTTCTCGGCTTCCTTGCGGGGGATGCCGCGAACCTTGATCGGACCCAAGGTCACGTTCTGCAGGATCGTCATGTGCGCGAACAGGTTGAACGACTGAAACACCATGCCAACCTCGGAGCGCAGCTTGGCCAGTTCCTTGCCTTCTGCGGGCAACGGCACCCCGTCCAGGACGATGGTGCCGTTGTCGACGCCCTCGAGCCGGTTGATGGTGCGGCACAACGTGGACTTACCGGACCCGGACGGACCGATCACGACCACCACTTCACCGCGGCCGATCTCCAGGTCGATGTTCTTGAGCACGTGCAGCGCGCCGAAGTGCTTGTCGACACCCTGGATGATGACCAACGGATCGAACTTGGTGGCCGTCTTGTTGTCGTTGTTCGCTGCGGACTTGTTTGCGATGTTCGAGGTCATGAGGTTCTCCTGCCATGGGGGTGGGGTTGTCCTGGTGATGTCCCAGTCCAATGTGTGCGTCATTGCGGTGACATTTGACCGCCGATCAGGGCGGACCCAAAAGCGTTGGTGCTGCCGGTGATTCGGGTGTTCCGATCAGCCGACCGTGACGGTCTCCTGCTGGTCGATACCGAGCACGCCGGCGTCCTGGAGTTGTTCGATCGCCTCGTCGGTGTAGCCAAGGTCCCGGGCGATGCTCTGGCTGTGTTCGCCGGGGCGTGGTAGGTCGAGCCGCTTCGCGAGCCGCCGGCCGTCCATCTCCAGCGGAAGCGCGGGCAGTGGCAACGTGCGCCCACCGGGCAGGGTGAGTTCGGTCATCGCACCCGGCATGGCCAGGTGGGGGTCGTCGAACAGGTCCTCGGGCCGCTGCAGGGGGGCGAACGGCAACCGGGCGGATTCGAGCAGGCGGGACGCCTCGTCCCGGGTGCGGGACCGGAACTGTTCGCGTAGGAGTGGCAGCAGGGTGTCCCGGGCCTTGACCCGTCCGGCGTTGGTCGCGTATTGCGGGTCGCCGACAAGATCACGCAGGTCGAAAGCAAGGCAGAACGCGGCCCACTGAGTATCGCTGACCACTCCGACGAAGATCTTCTCGTCGTCCGCGGTGTCGAACAGGTCGTAGACGGCCCATGCCGATTCCCGCACCGGCATCGGCGCGGCGGGGACACCGGTGACCCCGTATTGCGCCATGTGCTGGCCGACGAGGAAGACGTTGTTCTCGAACAGGGAGCTACGGACCAGTTGCCCGGTGCCGGTGGTGGTGCGCTGATGCAGCGCAGCCATGATGCCGATCGCGGCGAACAGTCCACCCATGATGTCGTTGACCGACGTGCCCGCCCGCAGCGGCTGCCCGGGCGGACCGGTCATGTAGGTCAGGCCGCCCATGGTCTGCACGACCTCGTCCAGCGCGGCCCGCTGCTCGTACGGCCCGGACAGGAAACCCTTGAGTGAGCAGTACACCAACCCGGGGTTGTCCACCTTGAGATCCCGGTAACCCAGACCCATTCCGTCCAGGCCGCCGGGCCGGAAGTTCTCGGTGACGACATCGGCGCCCGCGACGAGCCGCTTCACGAACGCGATGCCCTGCTCGCTTTTCAAATCGACGGTCAGGCTCCGCTTGTTCCGGTTGAACATCGGGAAGTACCCGGCGCCCGACCCGCCGAGCCCCCGGGTCTTGTCGCCGCCGCCCATGGGCTCGACCTTGATCACGTCGGCGCCCAGGTCGGCCAGGATCAGCCCGCAAGTCGGACCCATCACCATGTGGGAGAACTCGACGACCCTCACCCCTTCCAGGGGCAACCCGGTGCTCATGCCGCACCCGCAGTGGTCAACGTGCCGGCGTACTGGAAGCCCTTGGTCACTCCGACCTCGGACACGTTGCCGTACAACGGCTCTCCCGGGAGACCCTCGATGATCAGGGCCCGGGCGGCGATCAATTTGTCCAAGTCGATCCCGGTCCGCAGGCCCATCGCCTCCAGCAGGAACACCAGGTCCTCGGTGACGATGTTCCCGGTCGCGCCGGGAGCGAACGGGCACCCGCCGAGACCGGCGTGCGAGGAATCGAAGGTGGTGACCCCGACCTCGAGGGCGGCGACCACATTGGCCAAGCCCTGCCCGCGGGTGTTGTGGAAGTGCGCCCCGCCCGCCTTGTCGCCGAGCTCGGCCCGCAGCCGGGTGAACAACCTCCTCACCTGGGACGGGTTGCCGTAACCGGTGGTGTCCGAGAGCCCGACGCTATCGGCACCGACCTCGGCGCACATGACCGCGAGCTCGATGACCCAGGCCTCGGACACCGGGCCCTCCAAGGTGCAACCGAATGCGGTGGACAGCCCCACCTCGACCCGGAACCCGGTTCCGCTGCTGCGCAGCGCGCAAACCTGGCCGACCTGGTTGACGGCGTCCTCCGGGGTCATCCGGATGTTGGACATGCTGTGCAACCGGGACGCTGACACCGGCATGTTCACCGCGGTGGCACCCGCCTCGGCAGCTCGTTGCGCGCCGCGCAGATTCGGGACCAGCGCCAGCACACGCAGGTCGGGAATCGTCAGCGCTCGGGTGAGAACCTCCGCGGCGTCGGCCATCTGCGGCACCGCCTTGGGAGAGACGAACGAGGTGGCCTCGATTTCCCGGATCCCGGAATCGGCCAGCGCGGCGATCCACCGGTTCTTGACCTCGGTCGGCATGACCTGAGGGATGGCCTGCTGCCCCTCCCGGGGACCGACCTCACTGATCAACACATCCACCTGGGACGTCCGCGACATGAAGACTCCTTCATCTACTTCGTTGGAGAGACAGCAACACTTATCGATTCGGCCTGTTCTGTCTGACAGAACGGCAGTGCGTCTGATAGAAACTTTAGGGAAGGCCGGCGCGCCTGTCAATGGGGTAGATGCAGGATTCTGAGCACCCGGGCCGAGCGGTTCAGTCGATTGAGCAACCCCAGGATGAGACCGTTCGCATCCGCACCCGTGTTGGGCGACCAACCGGCACCGCGGCCAGCCCGGGCATCCCGGCTGGTGCGTACCGGTCTCCGCACAACCTGGGGATAATGAGGGCTCGCCTTCGAGGCCCATGGCCATCCGATCACGAGTGTGCACGGCACAGAACAGCGGTCCGTCTGATAGAAAGATGGCACGCGCGTTGTTGTCACCGTCCGGGTGCAAGCCGAGCACCACGGTGCTGAACGCTCACCAAGCGGTTACCGAATGCCGAGATGAACAGGCGGACACGATGGCTGATCCAGGACGGGTCGAATCGGTCGAGCGCGCACTGTCGTTGTTGGACGCCTTCAGCGACGGCGACGACCGGCTGAGTTTGGCCCAGCTGACCCACAAGACCGGGCTCTACCGGAGCACCATCCTGCGGTTGGCTGGCTCGTTGCAACACACCGGATATCTGCACCGCGACGCGGAAGGCTTTTTCCGGTTGGGTCCGACACTGTGGCGGCTTGGTTCGCTCTACCAGCGGTCGTTCAAGCTTGCTGACTACATCCGCCCGGCCTTGGCCGATCTCGCACAGACCACCGGCGAAACGAGCGCCTTCTACATCAGGGAGGGCGACGAGCGGATCGTCCTCTACCGGCATCACGCGGATCGGCTGATGCGACACCACCTCGAGGAGGGCGCGAGCCTGCCGCTGGACCGGGGTGCCGGCGGGCGCATCCTGCGCGCCTATACCGGTGGCAGCACACCCTCGGACGCCGACGTCCGTTCCGCAGGTTTCTATATCTCAGACGGAGAGCGGGACCCGGAGACGACCGCAGTCGCCGCTCCGGTGTTCACCATCGACGGCACCTTTGTGGGCGCCCTCGGTGTCATCGGATCACGAACCCGGTTGAACGGCGATCACCTGACCTGGGTCAAGGACGTTCTGCTCAAGCAGGCCGCGGAGCTATCGCAAAGCCTTGGTGCCACCAGTCACTGACGTCGATCAATGTTTGAGGATGCCCGTCCCCTGGGTGGACTCGGACCCGGGCGGTGTTCCTACATCGAGCTCGTGCGGCCCTGGTAGCCGGGCCCATCGGACTCGATGTCGATCACGGTTGGAAGAGGATGCCCATCCGCAGAAGTCGAGCTCTCAGGCCGTCGTGTCGCCGGCACCGGCCGATTCGTCTGGCTTTCTCTTGTTCTGCCCTCCGCCTGGTGTGTGGCGCAACATGAATCCTATCGGCGTCGACGACTGGTACATACCCCACCCCATCGTCGTCTGCGATGATCAGATCGCCTGCACACAACGTCCTTTCGTCGATGGCAACGGTGGCGTTCACTTCGCCGAATCAATTTGTAGGACCCGCTATGGTGCCGCCTAGACAGGTAGGCGCTACACGAACGGCGGGGGAGTCGCGGACGGCACCGCTGATGACAATGCGGCCAACCCCTTTTCGTTGTGCAGTGGTTGTATGAGTTCGCCGAAGACCGCGGGTGAGGTCACCGCCCGCATCGACAACAATGTCGTCTCCTTCCGTCGCCAGATCTAGGGCGGCGTGCTCCATGAGGATGTCGCCCGGACGGGTGCGGACGGTGATAGCCCCCGCAGAGATAGCCGCCGACGTTGCAAAGGTCGGAGGCGGTGGCCGCCGGCTGCCAGTCGAGACATGCAGTCGCTGACGTCAGCGACCGGCGGGCCGGTATCGGTCCTGAAGCCAGCCCTGGGACAACGCGTCGACGTTGGCGTATTCGGGACAGCCAGCGATTGTTGGAGGACCAGTCCCTTCAAAGTTGGTTGCGTTGGTCCGGGCGGGTTCATGTGGCCATCCGAGAGAAACAGGATGGCCAAAAGTGCGGACACCAGCGACCATTTTCAGATCCGATGAATTTGCACCGCGAGGACAAGTGTGCCGGTGTCAACACTGTGGGCGTTGCGGGCTGCCTCGCCTATCGCCTTTCGAGTGGGTCGTCCCAAACCGATCCGCGCCAGCAGGACAAATCAGGTCGCACCGGACCAAGTTCCTTGAGATCAGGTCTGCCGCACAGGCTGATCCTGCGCTTCAAAGAGCGCTATAGGCACCGGGTAACCCTGGGTTCAGAGCCGGCAGCTGCACGAAGCCTCGCGGCCGGAGAATCGATCTCGCATACCTTCGGGCGGGAGCGATGCGCAGTGTCGATCCCTATAACAGCTCCACGTGCCAGATGACAACCCGCTTGTGGGGGAATCTAAGCCGTTTGACCCCGGGCAGTCAGACCATGCTTCGCGGCTTCGCTCACTGTGCACCAACGACCGCAAAAGACCACTCATCGAAGATTCAGATTCCGCGGGAAGTTCGCTGACCAGCCCGAAAGCACCCTCTCGCGCACGGTCCAGCCGTCGCCGTTGACGGATGGCCGACCTTCATCTACCATTCTGCACACCGCACTCATAGTCTGTCAGACGCACTACTGTTGGCACTCCTCCGGTCCCGTTGGCCCGCTCGTCGTCGAGAAGGAGCATTATGCCCATCATCGTGCCGTCGTACTCCCAGCTGATGACCCGGCAGGAAGCTCCCACCGGTTCCAGCTGGGGTCTCTTCGATACCGATCCTGAACGGGGAATGGCGAACTTCGCCGGCGCCCACGAAGTCTTGCGCGGGGCGGAATCGATCATCGATGGCCGAGTGTTCTCGCTGGATTACGCGTTAGACGCGTTCAACCCGCCAATGGCCCGCACCCGTCGGGCCCCCGTCCATGAGATCACCAGCAGCCATGCTCAATCGCGGGACGACGTTCTGCGCGAGTTCTACCCACAGGCGAGCAGCCAGGTCGACGGCCTTCGGCATCGCAGGGCGTCCGGGCACGGCTTCTATAACGGGACCGCAGACAGCCTGATCAAGCCCGGCTCGCCCGCAATCGGCATACAGCGCTGGGCCGAAGCGCCGATCGTCGGCCGGGGACTACTGCTGGACATTGCCGGTCTCGCCATCTACAACGGCCATCCTTTGGACCACATCACCGGCCCGGGCCTGCCCGCCTCAATTTTGGATGACGCCCTCGCCGCACAGGGAACCGCGTTGGAGGCCGGCGACTTGATTCTTGTTCATACCGGTTGGGCCGACTGGTATCTCAACGCTGACGTCGCTTCCCGTGAAGAAGTCCGGCAGGCGAGGCGCAGCACTGGGTTCATCCAGCACCAGGATCTGCTGGCATGGTTGTGGGACAACCACATCGCATTGTTCGCCACCGATACCTATGCCGTCGAAGTACTACCACCCGTGGCCGACAGCCCCTTCGCCGATACCGCACCCGAAGATAACGGCATGATGCATCAGGAACTACTCGCCAAGCTCGGCGTCCCCATGGGGGAGCTGTGGAACCTCACCGCCCTCACGGCAGACAGTCGCTCAACAGGCCGTTGGGACGCCTTTGTCACCGTGAAACCTCTGCACGTCGTCGGAGGGGTTGGATCACCACCGAACGCGACAGCAATCCGCTGACAGGTCTTCGAGGGCTCAACCGGCTTGGTGCCCAATCCATGGCCACGAGCCAAATCCGCTGCGACGGGGCGAGGCCTATTACCAACGCGAACCCGGCAGCAAAGCCAAAAAAGGCTGCGCGGTCTGACTGAAGAGCGATGACCGGTACTGCCGCGTAATTCGGGTCGGGAGTTGGTCAGGCGGATTCGCGTTTGACGAGTTGGAAGATGTCGGCCTGCTGCTGATCCAGGGCCTGGGCGCCCACCTGCTGGGCTGGCACTCCGAATTCAGCCAGCAGCTCGCCGACAGGGCTAATACGTCGTCCGGCACGACAACCGCGACATCGGCCTGTCCGACAAATTTCCGGGCGGCGGGTACACCATCACCGACATGGCCACCGACAGCGCCGAACTCCTGCAAGCCCTCGACTCGCCCCCGGCGCACATCGTCGGCCAATCCATGGGCGGGATGATCGCCCAGGAAATCGCGATCACCCACCCCGACGTTGTCCGGTCGCTGACCCTGATCTACACCACCGCGCACAAAAACAACATCATCCTCGACGGCCCCGTTTCCCAGCGGCGGGAACTGCCCGCCGCCCGGAACCGGGACGAAGCCATCGAGCTCTACCTGCTCAACGATGCTTGCGAGAGCGACACCCGGCGAGTTGCTCGAAATCTACAGCTTGATGCAGCTCAGATTGATTTACCTACCCGGGTCCAAGACCGAGAAAGCCGAGGTCAGCGCGGGGGCGTGCGAGAACGTGCGTGTCCGAGGGGGGACTTGAACCCCCACGCCCCTAAGGGCACTAGCACCTCAAGCTAGCGCGTCTGCCATTCCGCCACCCGGACAGGTGTTCGCGGCGCCGGGCACCGCGACGGCCAAGCTTACTCGATCACCGCCGTGCTCCCAACCGCGTCCGGCGGTCACGTCGCGCAGCGGCAGGGTGGTAGGAAAGGCGGATGACCGCTCCGGACCCCACACCCGACGCCGCACAGTCGCAAGCCGAGCGCGAAGTGGTGCAGCTCTGCAGCGAGCTGATAAAGATCGACTCCGTCAACACCGGCGACCCGGCCACGATCGGCGACGGAGAGGCCCGCGCCGCCCGGTACCTGCAGCAGAAGCTGGACGAGGTCGGCTACGAGACCACCTATGTCGAGGCGGCACCGGGCCGCGGGAACGTGATCTGCCGGCTGGCGGGGTCGAACCCCGACCGCGGCGCGCTGCTCATCCACGGGCACGTCGACGTGGTCCCCGCCGACCCGACGGAGTGGACGGTCGACCCGTTCTCCGGCGCGGTCCGGGACGGCTACGTGTGGGGGCGCGGCGCCGTCGACATGAAGGACATGGTCGCGATGACGGTCGCCGTCGCCCGCGAGTTCAAGTCCACCGGGTACGTGCCGCCGCGGGACCTGATCTTCGCCTTCATGTCCGACGAGGAAGCCGGCGGCGACTGGGGCGCCCAGTGGCTGGTCGACCACCACCCGGAACTGTTCGAGGGAGCCACCGAGGCCATCTCCGAGGTGGGCGGGTTCTCCATCCCGATCGCCGACGACCGGCGCGCCTATCTGGTCGCGGCGGCCGAGAAGGGCGTTGCCTGGGCGCATCTCACCGCGACCGGACGCGCCGGCCACGGGTCGATGATCAACGACGACAACGCGGTCAGCCGGATCGCCGCGGCCGTCTCCAGGCTCGGTACGCACGAGTTCCCCATCACCCACACCGCCACGGTCGACGCCCTGCTCGCGAGGATCACCGAGCTCACCGGCCTGGAGTTCCCGGAGGAGGACCTCGAATCCGCGGTCGCGAAGGTGGGTCCGGTCGCCCGGATTCTCAACGCGACGCTCCGCAACACTGCGAATCCGACCATGTTGAACGCCGGCTACAAGGCGAACGTCATCCCGTCCACCGCCACCGCCACCGTCGACTGCCGGGTACTGCCCGGCTCAGAGGACACCTTCCGGGACGAGGTCGCCCGGATCGTCGGAGACGATGTGCAGATCGACTGGACCTGGCACCCGCCGCTGGAATTCCCGTTCGAGGGCGACTTGGTGAACGCGATGACCGCAGCGCTGCACGCGGAGGACCCGGCGGGGACCACCGTGCCGTACATGCTGTCCGGAGGCACGGACAACAAGGCCTTCGCTCGACTGGGCGTCGCCGGCTACGGGTTCGCACCGTTGCGTCTGCCCGCCGACCTGGACTTCTCGGCGCTGTTCCACGGCGTCGACGAGCGGGTGCCGGTCGATGCGCTGCAGTTCGGCACCCGGGTGCTTGACCGGCTGCTGCGGACCTGCTGACCGCGACCGGGCGACCGCAGAATGGGATCACCAACCCAACGCGGCCGCCAACCGCGCGCACCGAACCGGGTCCTCGGTGAGCCCAGCGGACAAACCCCACAACCAGTAGTCGATCGTGCGCAACCTCGCCCAGGCCAGCGCCCTGCGGTCGTCGAGCTCGGCGGTCCGCACCAGCGTGTCCAGGTGCGCCAGAATCGCTGCATCATCCGGCATCTCGTCGAGCCTGGTCCAGAGCACCCGTGCGAGGTCGTACTCCGGGTCACCGCGGAGCAGCACCGGGTCGACGACCAACCACGGCTCGCGCGTCGCTTGCAGGACCTGGTCGGCGTGCAGGTCGCCGTTCACCGCCACCGCCGAGACGGTGGCCGAGAGTGCCAGAGCCGTCTGCTGGGCAGCCGACAGCACGGAACGGGGAAAAGGGCGGCCGAGGCGTTCCCAGTCGAGCGCGAGGGAGCTCATCAGATCCGCGGCAATCCGGTCTGTGCCGTGCACCGGCGCCGGGGCGGGAACAGTCATCCGGCGGAGCACCGTCCCGACCACGATCATCGACTCGCCGACGGGCCGACTGCTGGCCGGCGTCCCCGGAACGATCCGCTCGAGCAGCATGGCGGCTGCTGCGGAGTCATGTTGGATCAGCCGCACTGTTCCCCGGCCGTCCCAGAACCGCAGCGCGGCAACCTCCTTCGTCGTCGCAGGGTCGGGCGGGGCCAACCGGAGAACCAGCCGCTCGCCGTCCCGCAGCACCGGCACCACCAGGGCGTTCGAGCCGTGCCAGGGTCCGCCGGCGCCCTGATCGACGGTCAGCTCCCAGCGGCGCAGGCTCGCGTCGACGAGCGCCGGCAGCGCCGCCAGCCAGTCCGCACCACCGTGCCACCAGCGCGGTTGGTCCAGGTAACCCTGCGGGATCTCGATGTCACGTCCCCGGGAGCCACAGCCGCACCATCGCGGTGGTGAAAGCGGCCAGCGCGACCACCACCAGGAATGGCGCCCGCCGCCAGACGGCGATGCCCGCAACGGCCAGGCCCGCGGCCCTGGCGTCGAGTACCAGCTCCGATCCCAACGAGAAGGTCTGCACGGCAACGAGAGCGGACAGCAGAACGATCGGCAGCAGCCCAGCGATCCGCAGCACACTGGGTCGCTCCAGGACGGTCTTCGGAACCGAGAGACCGGCGAGTTTCAGCAGGTAGCAGCCCAGACAGCCGACGGCGATGCCGATCCACAGGGTCACGGCGCCGCCCCGGTGCGCCGGGGGATCAGGCCGGCAACGACCCCGACGAGGGCGGCGATCAGGACGGGGAAACCGACCGGCACGAACGGGACGGCGACGAGCGCGACGAGTGCGGCGGCGAGGGCGATCGCCCAGGCCTCACGGCCGCGCAGCCGGGGCGCCAGGAGAGCGAGAAAGGCGGCCGGCACGGCAGCGTCGAGACCCAGCACCCGCGGATCCGACAACCAAGACGCCCCGAGGGCGCCGACGGCGGTGCCCAGGTTCCAGAACACGTACACCCCGATGCCGGTGGCATAAAAGCCCAGCCGGGCGGCGCGTTCGGAGTCCCGACCGATCGACATGGCCGTGGATTCGTCAAGGACGAACTGTGCCGTCAGCAGCCTCCGCCCGCCGGTGACCCGCAGGAACTCCGACAGCCGCAGGCCGTAGAGGGCGTTACGGGCACCGAGCATGATCGCCGTCGCTGCGCCGGCGAGCGGCGCGCCGCCGCCGGCGATCACTCCGATCAGGCCGAACTGGCTGGCACCGGTGAACATCAGGAGCGACAGTGCCATCGTCTGCCAGAAGCTCAGTCCAGCGGCCAGCGAGATAGCCCCGAACGAGATCGCGTAGGCACCTGTTGCGATGCCGACGCCCATCGCGTCGCGAATCACCTCGGAGCGGGTCAGCCGCCAGGCAGGGTCGGTGGACACGCCCCGTCAGGGAGTCAGGTCGGGCAGCAGCGCCGAACTGCGCCGGCGGCGGAGCCACACCCGGCGGCTCCCGTCGGGGAACCGCAGCACCCGCGCGAGTTCCCACCCGGAGAACTCCGCCCGGATGGCCAGCATGGTGGCCGCGGCCGAGCGGGACACCCGTGCATCGATCCGCAGCGGCTGGTAATCGAATTCGTCCGACGTGGTCCACGGGGCACTCTTCGGTGCCCTCGGCTGATGCCCGGGGCCGGAACCGCCTGCGGACTCCTGGGTTTCCTGATCAGCGATGCCCATCACCTCCGTCACCAGGGGCCGCACCGGCGACCCGCGAACGCTCCACGACTGTCTGAGGCGATCACGCGCAGACTACCCACCGGCGCGCCCCGACCGCACGCTCGCGGAGTGAGCGTCGTCGTCCGGTTGAACGTCAGCTGGTCAGGTCGCCGGTGTGAGCTCGTCCTGCTCGGACTCGTCCTGCGGGTCGGGAGCCGCGATTTCCGTTCGCAGCAACGCGGCCAATCTGGTCCGGCGCGGGATCGAGCCGATGTCCCTGACGGCCCTGGCCAACGCCGGCCCGGCGGCGTGCACCACCGAGAGGTGCCGCCGCGCCCTGGTCAGCGCGGTGTAGACGAGGGGCCGGGAGAGCATCGCACCGGCCTCCGGGGGCATGACGGCCACTACGGCCTCCCATTCCGACCCTTGGGCGCGGTGCACGGTGATCGCCCAGCCGTGCAGCAGGTCGCCCAATGCCTTGCCGGCGATGGCGGATTCCCCGCCGGTGAACGCCACCTGCAGCGAGTTGTCCCCGCAGGACAGCACGGTGCCCACCTCTCCGTTGGCGTAGCCGGTCGGCTCCGCGTCGAGGTGATTGGCCGTGGCGACCACCCGGTCGCCCTTGTCGAACCCGCGCACGGTGCCGGTCCCCGGGTTCAGCACCGCCTTGAGCGCCCTGTTCAGGGCCTGGGTGCCGGCGGGTCCTCGGTGCACCGGGGTGACGACCTGGATCTGGTCGGCATCACAGGCGAAGACCCGTGGGATGGAATCGATGACGAGTTGCACGACCCGCTTGGCGGCGTCGTCGGAACCGCGGGCCGGGACCACGACCACCTCGTGGGTCGGGTCGGCGACCGGTACCAGGTCGCCGGCGCGGACCGCGATCGCCAGCCGGGCGATCGCGCCGCCCTCGGTCTGCCGGTACAGCGTGCTGAGCTCGGTGACGGGCAGCATGCCGCTGTCGATCAGATCGCCCAGCACCCTGCCGGGGCCGATCGACGGCAGCTGCGCGGGATCACCGACGATCACCAGGTGGGTGGTGTCGGACAGCGCGCGGATCAGCGCCGCGCCGAGTTCGACGTCGAGCATGGAGGTCTCGTCGACAACGACCAGGTCGGCGTCGATCGGGTTGAGCTCGTCGCGTTCGAAGACCGAGCCGGTGGCGCCGGGTGCGGGCGGCCGCGCGCCCAGCAACCGGTGCACCGTCGTGGCGTTGTTGCCCGCCAGTTCCTCCAGCCGCTTCGCCGCCCGCCCGGTCGGCGCGGCCAGTGCGATCGATGCGTCGACCTTGCGGCAGAGGGCGACGATGGCGGCCACCGTCCGGCTCTTGCCGGTTCCCGGGCCACCGGTCAGCAGGCTGACACCGTGCGCCGCGGCCAGCGAGACCGCGCCGGCCTGGACCTCGTCCAAACCCTTGACCGCCGTGCTGACCGCGCGTTGGCCGGCCATCGTCGATGCCGTACTGACCAGCCGCGCTATGCCGACCGCGATGTCGGATTCCGCCTGCGACAGCACCTTACGCGCGATCCACGGCTCGCCCGACCCGGTCGGATCGTCGATCGCGACCACCCCGCCGGCGTCGATCGCGGCCGCGACGGCAAGCGCGGCGTCGACGCCGAACGGCCGCATGCCGTCGGCCACCAGTGCCGCCGGCGCCGCGGTATGCCCGTCCCGGGCGTAGCGCGCCAGCGTCCACTCGACCAGCGCCCGGCCGCGGCGGGGGTCGTCCCGGCGGACATCGGGCTCGATCGATCGGGCGAGCCGGTCGGCCTGGCCGACCGCGGCGTCGGGCAGCGCGAGCAGCCGCCATGGGTCGGCACGAAGGGCGGTGCCGGCGTCGTCGCCGAGCGCCTCGGCAAGCCGGGCCGACCAGCGCGCCGGGATCTCCTGCGGCACCAGCAGTTCGGCGATGTCGTAGAGCCGGCCGGCGCCGATGAAGCTGGTGACCAACCGGTTCGCCCGCCGGTCCGTCATCCGCGGTATCGACGACAGCTTGGCCGCCGTGACGTCCGCGGGGGACCGGATACCGGCCTCGGCGAGTCGTGCCGCGGTCGGCTGGCCGAGCCCCGGCCACAGGCCGGCGGCGCAGAACTCGGCGAACACGTCAGGCACGCCCGGACCCTACCCGCGGCGGCGGGCCCGTCAACGACACAGACCGCGGAGGCAGGTGGCGGTTCAGCCGGCCGCCGGGGTGCCGGAGCTGACGTCCTCCAGTGCGCTGCGGATCTCGGCCGGGAGGGTGATCTCCTCGGCCGCGAGCGAGCCGAGCAGCTGCGCACGGTCGCGGGCACCGATCACCACGCTGGACACCGCGGGGCGGTCCCGGACCCAGGCACAGGCGACGGCGAGCGGCGAGGTACCCAGGCCGTCGGCCGCGGTCGCCACCGCCTCGACGATCCGCGCGGCCTGTTCGGTGCGGTACCGGCCGACGTACCGGGTGAAATGCGGTGACGCTCCCCGCGAGTCGGCCGGGGTGCCGTGCCGGTACTTGCCGGTGAGCACGCCACGGCCGAGTGCCGCCCACGCCAGGAAGCCCAGCCCGTGCACCTCAGCGGCCGGCAGCACCGAACCCTCCGGGCCGCGCTCCAGCAGTGAGTACTCCGATTCCACCGACACCAGCGGGGTGCCGGGGGAGCCCGCCTTCAGGTAGCCCGCCAGGGTCGCCAGTTGCCAGCCGTTGACGCCGGACAACCCGACGTAGCGGGTCCGGCCCGAGTCCACCGCCGTCCGGAGCGCCGAACAGGTCTCCTCGAACGGCACCGCCGGGTCAAACCCGTGCACCTGCCACAGATCGACGTGATCGGCGCCCAGCCGCGTCAACGACCCGTCGAGCGCCGCGAGCAGCTTCCCCCGTCCACCGCCGACGCCGACTGTGGTGGTCGACAGCACGACGGAGGAGCGGCTGACCACGTCGGGAACCAGGGTGCCGAGGATGGCCTCGGCGTCGCCGTCGCCGAAAATGTTCGCGGTGTCGATCAGCGTGCCGCCCGCCCCGACGAACGCCTCCAGCTGCGCGGCGGCCGCGTCGGCATCGGTGTCCCGGCCCCAGGTCATCGTGCCCAGGGCCAACCTGGACACTTCGAGACCGCTTCGGCCGACACGACGGGACTCCATGGCCGCAAACCTATCGAGTGGGCGAGCCGTGACAGGTCAAGGGGCAGGTCACGCGGCGTCCCGGTGTCCTGCGGGGCGCCGAACCCGGACCGTCGCCGCGCCCGGGTACCGTGACCGGGGCGTAACGGCAGCTCCCGGGTGTGATCCCGGGTGGTGCTGCTGCCGCCGGCCCGCAGCCGGCCGACACCGCCGGGCAGCCAGGACACCGGCCGGGTCTCTCAACGGGACCACCATCAACAGCAGGGGGCGATCAGCAGCGTGGCAACTCGGATGCGCATCGGGCTGAACCTCGGGTACGTCACGACCGCGGAGGAACTCGCCGACAACCTCGCTCTGGCGCAGGCGGCGGAGTCACTCGGCTTCGACACCGTCTGGGCCGCGGAGGCCTACGGGTCGGACGCCGTCACCGTGCTGGCCGCCGTCGCGGCCCGCACCCACCGCATCGGGATCGGCTCGGCCGTTCTGCAGATCCCGGGCCGCACCCCCGCGATGACGGCGATGACGGCCGCCACCCTCGATGCCCTCTCGCAGGGCAGGTTCCGGCTCGGGCTCGGGGTCTCGGGACCGCAGGTTTCCGAGGGCTGGCACGGAGTGCGCTTCGCCGACCCGGTCGGCCGGACCCGGGAGTACGTGCAGATCGTCCGGCAGGCGCTCAGCCGCCGCCGGGTCACCTCCGGCGGGAGCCATTTCACCCTGCCGCTGCCCGACGGACCGGGCAAGGCGCTGGTCCTGGCGCTGCAGCCGGTCCGGCCGGTCGTACCGATCTACCTCGCAGCGCTCGGTCCGAAGAACCTTGACCTGACCGGGGAGATCGCGGACGGCTGGCTGGCGATCTTCTTCGACCCGGAATCGGCGTCCGGTTCTATCGCCCGGATCGCGAACGCCGCACGGGCCGCGGGCCGCGACCCGGCAGAGATCGACATCTGCGCGTCCATCCCGGTGTCGGTGGCAGACGACCCGGTCGCCGCGGCCAACCGGGTCCGGCCGTATGCCGCCCTGTACATCGGCGGCATGGGATCGGCGAAGACCAACTTCTATCACCGCACGGCAAGTGAGATGGGCTACGGGACCGAGGCCGACGAGGTGCAGGAACGGTTCCTGGCCCGCGACTACGCCGGCGCGGCCGCCGCGGTGCCGTACGAGTTCATCGACCGGACCAGCCTGCTCGGACCCGTCGAACGGATCGCGGAGCGGCTGCAGCGGCTCGCCGACGGGGGAGTGACCTCGATCAGCGTCAACTGCTTCGACACCGACCTGGAGTCCAAGATCGCAACCCTCGGCACCGTCATGCAGGCGGCCGAGCGGGTCGGGGCGGGCGCGTGACGATCTGGCAGGCCATCGTCCTCGGCATCGTCGAGGGTCTCACCGAATTCCTCCCGGTCTCCTCGACCGGGCACCTGACCATCGTCGCCCGGATGCTGGGCCTGTCCATCGACGACCCGTCGGTCACCGGCTTCACCGCCGTCATCCAGGTCGGCGCCATCGCGGCGGTGATCATCTACTTCTGGACCGACATCGTGGTCCTGCTCCGGGCGTGGTTCAGGGGCCTGTTCAACGCGAAACACCGCGCGGACCCGGACTACCGACTGGCCTGGCTGGTGATCATCGGATCGCTGCCGATCGTGGTGGTCGGCTTCGTCGCCCGGGACTTCATCTCCGGGCCGCTGCGCAGCCTGTGGGTGGTCGCGATCGCGCTGATCGTGTGGGGCGTCGTCATGTTGATCGCCGAGGCGGTCGCCAAGCAGGACCGCGGCGAACGCGACCTGAACCTGCCGGATGCGCTGCTGATCGGGTTCGCCCAGTGCCTGGCGCTGGTCCCGGGCGTGTCCCGGTCGGGTGCGACCATCTCGGTGGGCCTGATGCGCGGACTGGACCGGGTGACGGCCACCAGGCTGGCGTTCCTGCTCGGGATCCCCGCGCTGGTCGGGGCGGGCGTCTACCAGCTTCCGGAGGCGCTGCAGACCGGCGGCGTCGGGTGGTTGCCGACGCTGATCGGCACCGTCGTGTCGTTCGTCGTCGCGTACGCCTCGGTCGCCTGGCTGCTGCGCTACGTCGCCGGCCACACGATCCGGGTGTTCGTCTGGTACCGCTGGGCACTGGGCGCCGCGATCATCATCGCCCTGACCACCGGCGCGCTCACCGCCACCTGACCGGCTCCCCACACACCCAGGAAGACGGACGAGATGACCGCCGACACCGCAGCACCCGCGATTGCAGATCCGGATAAAACCGCGCCCGACACCGCAGAACCCGAGGCAGCAGCACCGGACGCAGGAGCACCCGCCAAGCCGCCGGCCCCCCCGGTGGTCACCGTGGTGCTCGTCCGGCACGGCCGGTCCACCGCGAACACCGCGGGCATCCTCGCCGGCCGTACGCCCGGCGTGCGGTTGGACGACCACGGCGAGGGCCAGGCCGCGGGCGTCGCCGACCGACTGGCGGGCATCACCATCGACCGGCTGATCTCCTCGCCGCTGGAGCGGTGCCGGCAGACCCTGGAGCCGTTCGCGACGGCGTCCGGGATCGAGGTGGAACTGGACGAACGCTTCGCCGAGGTCGATTACGGGAACTGGGCAGGGAGGCCGCTGAAGGACCTGGCGACCGAACCGCTGTGGCGCACGGTTCAGCAGCATCCGTCAGCAGCCGTCTTCCCGGGCGGTGAGGGCCTGGCCACCGTTTCGAGCCGGGCCGCGGAGGCCATCCGTGACGTTCGGCTGGCGGCCGTCAAGGACCAGACCGTGCTCATCTGCTCCCATGGAGACGTCATCAAGGCCATCCTCGCCGACGCGCTCGGCCTGCACCTGGACTGCTTCCAGCGCATCGTGGTCGCCCCCGCGTCGCTGTCGGTGATCCGCTACACCCCGCTTCGTCCGTTCGTCGAACGGATCAACGACACCGGTGATCTCGGCCTGCTCCGACCGCCGCCGCCCGCGGTCACGGCGGCGGACGCGGCGGTACTGGCCGGGAGCGCCACCCCGACGTCGGACGCCGTTCCCGGCGGGGTCACCCACTGATCGCGTTGCCCTAAGCTCGGAGGTGCCATGTCGCGACAGATCCACATCTTCCGCTCGCCCGACCGCTTCCTCGCCGGAACCGTCGGGCAACCCGGCGAACGCGAATTCTTCCTGCAGGTGGTCGACGGCCGCCGCGTGCTGTCGGTGGCCTGCGAGAAGCAGCAGGTCGCCGTGCTCGCCGACCGGCTCGGGTCACTGATCACCGAGGTCGCCCGCCGGTTCGGCGCCGAGGCCGACGCCGATCCCATTGCGCCGATCGCCGACCTCGGCCTGGCCACCCCGGTGGACGCGGAGTTCCGGGTCGGCACCATGGGCCTGGCCTGGGACGGCGAGGGATCGCAGGTGATCGTCGAACTGCTTGCGCTGTCAGAGGAAGAGGTCGGCGAGGACATCGTCCTGGAGGACCGCGAGGAGGGGCCGGACGCGCTGCGGGTGTTCCTGTCGCTCAGCGAAGCCCGGGATTTCGCCAAGCACGCCGAGTTGATCGTCGCGGCCGGGCGGCCACCGTGCCCGCTGTGCAACAACCCTCTCGATGCAGAAGGCCACATCTGCCCGCGGCTGAACGGTTACCACCGCGGTGCCATCGGCTGACCCGGCGTCCGATCCCATCGAGGAGGACGTCGTCGCGGAGATCATCGGCCGCGGCGAGATCTCCGTCACCGGCCGGTTGAGCGACGCCTCCAACCTGACGTTGCTCGGCGAGGCCACGCTGGACGGGCTGACGGTCGCCTGTATCTACAAGCCGGTGCGCGGCGAGCGGCCGCTGTGGGACTTCCCGGACGGCACGCTGGCCGAACGGGAACGCGCAGCCTTCCTGGTGTCCCGGACCGCCGGGTGGGACTGCGTCCCGCTGACCATCCTCCGGGACGGACCCTACGGGCACGGCATGGTGCAGCGCTGGATCGAGGACGCGGACCCGGAGGACGTCGTCGACCTCGCCCCGGTCAGCCGGATTCCCGCAGGCTGGCTGGCGGTGTTGCGCGCGGTCGACGTCGACGGCAGCGACGTCGCCGTCGTGCACGCCGACACCCCGGCGCTCAGCACGCTGGCCGGCTTCGATCTGGTGGTCAACAACGCCGACCGCAAGGGCTCGCATGTGTTGCCGCTGCCGGACGGCCGGGTCCTGGGTGTGGACCACGGACTGACCTTCCACACCGACGACAAGCTCCGGACGATCCTGTGGGGCTGGGCGGGCAAGCGGCTGACACCCGCGGTGCTCGAGGGCATCGAACGGTTGCGCCGGGAGGTCGACGGCGAGCTGGGCGACCGGCTCGGGGAGCTGCTGACGCTCACCGAGATCCGTGCGCTCAGGACGCGGCTGGACCGGCTCGCCGCGACCGGGAAATTCCCGCGCGCACCCGGTCACCGCACGCCGATCCCATGGCCGCCGCTGTGAATCCACCGCCGAGCCCGCTGGCCGGCCTTGCCCGGGTGGCCTCCCGAGCCGTCGGTGGCCTCGCGCTGGACGTCTCCAGCGGATTGGCCAGGGCCGCTGAGGCGGCGAGGGCGGCCGCGACGGGAACATCGATCGGCCCGGCGTCGCTGCGGGTCTCGGTCGTCATCCTGTCCGACGAGAAGGGTGTGCCACTCACCACACCGGAGGCGATGGCGCCGTCCATCGAGCTGGCCACCTCGGTGCTCACCGCCGAGGCCGGGATCCGGGTGCGGATCACCGACGTGCAGGTGATCGAGGAGCCTGCGCCGGCGCGTGCCCTCGACCCGCGGGCCAACCGGATGCTGCTGCTCGACGACGTGCTGGGCCGGACGGAGTTCTACCGCCGGCACGCGGCCCCCGTCGACCTCGCGACGGCCGTCGTCGGGGCACCGATCACCGTCATCGTCGTCCGCGACATCGCCGGCCGGGTGACCGGATGCTCGCTGGGCATCTCCGCCGACTGGGTGATCGTGCAGGGCTCGCTGTTCGACCGTGCCCGCGAGAACACCTACGACGAAACGGTTCTCGTCCACGAGTTGGGTCATGCGCTGAACCTTCCGCATGTCCGGATGCGGCGGAACCTGATGTTCCCGGCGTCGTCTCCGCCGGGGGACCTGCGGGGGACCGAACTGCAGGGCTGGCAGGCGGCGATCCTGCACGCGAACCGTCACGTCGTACCGGGCGTGCCGGCCTGACCGTCGCGGGTGGCATGGGTCGGTCCGAGCGCCGGACCCGGGTGCCGGCGACGTTTAGGGTGGACCGGTGCAGTCCTGGAATCGTCCCCCCGTCCCGTCCCTTCCCGGTTCGCCGGAACCGCTCCGGCTGCACGACACGGCCACCGCGTCCGTGCGCCCGACCGCTCCGGGCGACACCGCGACCATCTACGTCTGCGGCATCACCCCGTATGACGCCACCCACCTCGGCCACGCCGCCACCTACCTGGCGTTCGACCTGGTGCAGCGGGCCTGGCTGGACAACGGGCACCGGGTGCACGCCGTGCAGAACATCACCGACATCGACGATCCGCTGCTGGAACGGGCGGCGAGGGACGGCATCGACTGGCGCGACCTCGCGGCCAGGGAGATCGAGCTGTTCCGGCAGGACATGACGGCGCTGCGGGTGCTCCCGCCGACGGACTACATCGGTGCGGTGGAGGCGATGGACGAGGTGTCGTCGGCGGTCGCCGCCCTGCTGGAGACGGGTGCGGCCTACCGGGTCGACGACCCGGCGCACCCCGACGTGTACTTCGACGTCGCCAGCGCACCGAAGTTCGGCTACGAATCCCGCTACGACCTGGCGACCATGCTCTCCCTCGCGGCCGAGCGCGGGGGTGACCCGGAGCGACCCGGCAAGCGCAACCCTCTGGACCCGCTGCTCTGGCGGATGGAGCGGGAGGGCGAGCCGTCCTGGGCGTCACCGATGGGTCCGGGCCGGCCGGGTTGGCACATCGAGTGCGCCGCCATCGCCGGCAATCGGCTGGGCCCGACCATCGATGTGCAGGGTGGCGGCAGCGACCTGATCTTCCCGCACCACGAGTGTTCCGCCGCGCACAGCGAGGTGCTGACCGGGGTCAGGCCGTTCGCCCGGCACTACACGCACGCCGCGATGATCTCGCTGGACGGCGAGAAGATGTCGAAATCCCGCGGGAACCTGGTCTTCGTCTCCCGGCTGCTCGCCGACGGTGTCGACCCGATGGCGATCAGGGCGGCGTTGCTGGCCGGACACTACCGGACCGACCGGCCCTGGACCGACGACCTGCTGACCACCGCGCAGGCACGGCTCGACCGGTGGCGTGCCGCAGCTTCCCGGGCCGGGGCCGACGCTGGCCAGGTGCTGCAGGATCTTCGCCGCGCACTGGCCGATGACCTCGACACACCGGAAGCGCTGGCGGTTCTCGACCGTTGGGCGGCGGACGACACGCTGGACGGCGCGCTGATCGCGGACGCCGCGGACGCCTTGATGGGTTTCGACCTCCGCTGACGGGTACTGGTGGGTCGGAACACGAAACGGACCGCCCCCCGGCGGCGCCGACCCATCGAAAGGGGAGTCATGACCGACGCCGAGCCACAGCGCGACCAGCCCACCGAAGACGAAAAGCGGGCCGCGGCCGGTGCCGAGGATTACGACGGCCAGCCGATCAGCGACGCGGAGTTCGCCGAGGTCTGGGAGGCGCCGTCAGCCCGCGGCGACATCGATGCGGACCAGTCCGGCGGCGACATCGCGGGCGGGGACCAGGCAGGCACCGGCGGCGGCGAGCCCGCCTGAGTGGGATTACGTGAGCTGCGGCCCGCGTCAGGTGCCTGATGCCCGGCGCGGGCCCAGCACGCAGAACTCGTTCCCCTCCGGATCGGCGAGTACCACCCACGGCACGTCGCCCTGACCGACGTCGACCCTGGTCGCGCCGAGGGACAGGAACCGCTCGACCTCCGCGTCCTGGTCCGCCGGGCGGAAATCCAGGTGCAGCCGGTTCTTTCCGATCTTGGGCTCGGCGACCGGCACGAACAGCAACCCCGGCATGGTGTCCGGCGCCGGCCTGATCTCCACCTCGTCCGGGTCGTCCCCGACGAACACCCAGCCCAGAGCGTCGGCCCACCAGCGTCCCAGCGCCTGCGGGTCGGCGGCATCGACGATGACCTGCTCCCATTCGAGCGTCATCGGGACCGTCCGCCGGCCTCCCCGGGGCGCGGGCCCCGACGCCGCAAATACCGCTCGAACTCCGCGGCGATCGACTCGCCGGAAGCCGGCTGCAGCGGCTCGTCCTCTTCCTCGCGCTCTTCCAGCGCCCGGATGTACTCGGAGATCTCGTCGTCCTCCGACGCGATCTGCGAGACCTCGGTCTCCCACTCGGCGGCCTGGCTGGGCAGCGTCCCGAGCGGCACCTCGATGTCCAGGATCTCCTCGACCCGGTGCAGCAGCGCCAGGGTGGCCTTCGGTGACGGGGCCTGTGACACGTAGTGCGGGACCGACGCCCAGAACGACAGTGACGGGATGCCGGCCTGGACGCAGGCGTCCTGGAACACCCCGGAGATGCCGGTCGGGCCCTCGTACCGGGATCGGGCCAGGCCCATCCTGGCGGCGGTCTCCTGGTCGTGCGCCGAGCCGGTGACCTGGATCGGGCGGGTGTGCGGCACATCGGCCAGCAGCGCGCCGAGCCCGATGACGGTGGCCACCTGGTGGTCGACGGCGATCTTGAGCAGCTCGTCGCAGAACGCCCGCCAGCGGAAGTTCGGCTCGATGCCGTGGACCAGGATCACATCGCTCGGCGAGCCCTCGAGGCGGCACGCCGAGAGCCTGGTGGTCGGCCAGTCGATGGTCCTGGTGACGCCGTCGATCAGCCGAACGGTCGGTCTGGTGACCTGGAAGTCGTAGTACCCCTCGGGGTCCAGCTCGGTCAGCGGGGTGGCATCCCAGGTCAATCCCAGCTGTTCAACGGCAGCGGTCGCAGCGTCTCCGGCGTCGTTCCACCCCTCGAAGGCGGCGATCATCACCGGGTTGCGTAGGTCCGGGAACTCACTCACGCAGGTCAGCCTACGTGCGTTCGGGACCCGCGCGACCCCCCACGCCCGCGCCGGCAGCACCAACTACCGCCGCGAACGAATTACCCTGTAGCAGTGACCAATCCTTCTGCGCACCCCTTGTTGGCCGCGCTCGCAGAGCGCGTCGTCGTCGCGGACGGTGCGATGGGCACGATGTTGCAGGCCCAGGACCCGTCGCTGGACGATTTCGCCGGGCTCGAGGGCTGCAACGAGATCCTCAACGTCACCCGCCCGGACATCGTGCGCGCCGTCCACCGCGCCTACCTCGAGGTCGGCGTCGACGCGATCGAGACCAACACATTCGGGGCGAATCTGGCCAATCTGGCCGAGTACGACATCCCCGACAGGATCTTCGAGCTCGCCAAGGCCGGCGCCGAGCTCGCCCGCGCGGAGGCGGACGAGTTCAGCACCGCCGCGCAGCCCCGGTTCGTCCTCGGCTCGGTCGGGCCCGGCACGAAGCTGCCGACGCTGGGACACGCGCCGTACATCGCGCTGCGGGACGCCTACCGCCAGCAGGTGGCCGGGATGCTCGAGGGCGGCATCGACGCCGTCCTGGTGGAGACCTGTCAGGACCTGCTGCAGACCAAGTCGGCGGTGCTCGGTGCGAAACGCGCGATGACCGCGGCCGGCATCGAAGTGCCCGTCATCGTGCACGTCACGGTCGAGACCACCGGCACCATGCTGCTGGGCTCGGAGATCGGTGCGGCGCTGACCGCACTGGAACCGCTCGGCATCGACTACATCGGCCTGAACTGCGCCACCGGCCCGGCCGAGATGAGCGAGCACCTGCGGTACCTGTCGCGGCACGCCAAGGTCGGCGTGTCGGTGATGCCCAACGCCGGTCTGCCGCAGCTGGGACCGAACGGTGCCGTCTACCCGCTGACGCCGCCGGAACTCGCCGAGGCGCTGTCCGGGTTCGTCCGCGAGTTCGGACTCGGACTGGTCGGCGGCTGTTGCGGCACCACACCGGAGCACCTGCGGCAGGTCGTCGAGGCCGTCCGGGACATCACCCCGGCGCAGCGCCGGCCCCGCCCGGACCCTGGCCTGTCGTCGCTGTACCAGGCGGTGCCGTTCCAGCAGGACGCGTCGGTGCTGATGATCGGCGAGCGGACCAACGCCAACGGCTCCAAGGCGTTCCGCGAGGCGATGCTGGCCGAGAACTGGCAGCAGTGCATCGACATCGCCCGCGCACAGACCCGCGACGGCGCCCACCTGCTCGACCTGAACGTCGACTACGTCGGCCGTGACGGCGCCGCCGACATGTCTGCGATGGCTTCCCGCCTGGCGACCGCGTCCACCCTGCCGATCATGATCGACTCCACCGAACCGGCCGTCATCCAGGCCGGCCTGGAGCACCTCGGCGGCCGGTCGATCGTCAACTCGGTGAACTTCGAGGACGGCGACGGACCGGATTCCCGGTACACCCGGATCATGCAACTGGTGTCCGAGCACGGCGCCGCGGTGGTCGCGCTGACCATCGACGAGGAGGGCCAGGCGCGGACCCGCGAGCACAAGGTCGCGATCGCGGAGCGGTTGATCGGCGACCTCACCGGCAAGTGGGGAATGTCGGAGACCGACATCGTGGTGGACTGCCTGACCTTCCCGATCGCCACCGGCCAGGAGGAGACCCGCCGGGACGGCATCGAAACCATCGAGGCCATCCGGGAACTCAAGCGCCGGCACCCCGACGTGCACACCACGCTGGGTGTCTCGAACGTGTCGTTCGGGCTCAATCCCGCTGCCCGGCAGGTGCTGAACTCGGTGTTCCTCGCTGAATGCACCGCCGCCGGCCTGGATTCGGCGATCGTCCACCCCTCGAAGATCCTGCCGATGGCCCGTATTCCGGAGGAGCAGCGGACCGTCGCTCTCGACCTGGTTTACGACCGCCGGTCCGGCGATTACGACCCGCTGCAGAAGGTGCTGGAACTCTTCGACGGCGCGACCACCGCGGCCGGCCGGGCGACCAGGGCGGCGGAGCTCTTGCTGCTGCCGCTGGACGAGCGCCTGCAGCGGCGGATCATCGACGGCGAGCGCAACGGCCTTGAGGCCGATCTCGACGAGGCGATGCAGCACCGCAAGCCGCTGGAGATCATCAACGACACCCTGCTCGAGGGCATGAAGACCGTCGGTGAGCTGTTCGGCTCCGGCGCCATGCAGCTGCCGTTCGTGCTCACCTCGGCCGAGGTGATGAAGCTGGCGGTCGCCTACCTCGAGCCGCACATGGAGAAGGCCGACTCGGAGGGCAAGGGCACGATCGTGCTGGCCACCGTCAAGGGCGACGTCCACGACATCGGCAAGAACCTGGTCGACATCATCCTGTCCAACAACGGCTACTCCGTGGTGAATCTCGGTATCAAGCAACCGATCTCGACGATCCTCACCGCCGCGCAGGACGCCGGCGCGGACGCCATCGGGATGTCCGGTCTGCTCGTCAAATCGACGGTGATCATGCGGGAGAACCTCGAGGAGATGAACACCCGCGGCGTCGCGGAGAAGTTCCCGGTGCTGCTCGGTGGTGCGGCGCTGACCCGCTCCTACGTCGAGAACGATCTGTCCGCGGTGTTCAAGGGCGACGTGCGGTACGCGCGGGACGCCTTCGAGGGACTGCGGCTGATGGACGGCGTGATGTCCCGCAAGCGTGGCCTTGACCCGCAGGCGGCCGCTGCCGACGCGCTCAAGGTGGCCGAGCGCAAGGCGCGCCACGAGCGGTCGATGCGGATCGCCGAGAAGCGCAGGGCGGCGGAGGCCGAGACCGAGGTCGTGGTGCCCGCGCGTTCGGACGTCGCCGTCGACAACGCGATCCCGACGCCGCCGTTCTGGGGATCGCGCGTCGTGAAGGGCATCGCGCTGGCCGACTACTCGTCCATGCTCGACGAGCGCGCGACCTTCATGGGGCAGTGGGGACTGCGCGGCGCCAAGGGCGGGAACGGACCCAGTTACGAAGAACTGGTGGAGAAGGAGGGCCGGCCGCGGCTCCGCTACTGGCTCGACCGGCTGCACACCGAGAAGGTGCTGCAGGCGGCCGTGGTGTACGGCTACTTCCCGTGCGTGTCCGAGGGTGACGAGGTGGTCGTGCTCGCCGAGCCCGACATCAACGCGCCCGAGGTGGTGCGGTTCTCCTTCCCGCGGCAGCGGCGGGACCGGCACCTGTGCCTCGCCGACTTCTACCGGCCCCGGTCGTCCGGCGAGGTGGACGTCATCGGCTTCACCGTGGTCACGATGGGCCAGCGGATCGCCGACTTCGCCAACGAGTTGTTCGCGGCCAACGCGTACCGGGACTACCTGGAGGTGCACGGGCTCTCGGTCCAGCTGACCGAGGCGCTCGCGGAGTTCTGGCATCAGCGCATCCGGTCCGAGTTGGTGTTCCCCGACGGATCCTCGGCGGCGGCCGAGGACGCCGACGACATCGAGCGGTTCTTCGACCTCGACTACCGCGGTGCCCGTTACTCCTTCGGCTACCCCGCGTGCCCCGACCTGACGGAGCAGACGAAGGTCGTGACGCTGCTGGAACCCGGGCGGATCGGGGTCGAGCTCTCCGAGGAGTACCAGCTGCACCCCGAGCAGTCCACGTCGGCGCTGGTGGCGCACCACCCCGAGGCGAAATACTTCGCGGCCCGGTGACCGCCGGTTCTGAGGTCGAGGCCGACCTGGAGAGTCTGGGCGGGGTGCTGTTCGACATGGACGGCACGCTGGTCGACTCCGAGCGGCTGTGGACGGTCTCGATGGACCGGGTGGCGGCCGAGCTCGGCGGCGTCATCGCCCCGGAGACCCGGCTGGCGATGGTGGGTCAGCCGATCCCGCAGTCGGTCGCGATGATGCTGGACGACTTCGGGTCCACCAGCAGCGTCGAGGACACCACGGCCAAGTTGCTCGCCATCACCGCCGAGATCTTCGCCGAGGACCTGCTCTGGCAACCCGGCGCCGAGGAGCTGATCGACGCGACCCGGGCCGCCGGGCTCAAGACGGCGCTGGTCACCAACTCGACGCGCTCGCTGGTCGAGGTCGCCCTCGGCCTGCTCGGCCGGCACCGGTTCGACGCCACCGTCTGCGGCGACGACGTCGAGCGCGCGAAGCCCGATCCGATGCCGTACCTCGTGGCGATGGACCGGATCGGGCTGTCCGCAGCCCAGTGCCTGGCCGTTGAGGATTCGCCGTCCGGCACCCAGGCGGCGGTGTCGGCCGGCATCGCCGTTCTCGTGGTGCCGTCCGAGGTGCCGGTTCCGGAGGGACCCGGACGGATCTTCGCGAATTCCCTGCTCGGGGCCACCGTCGACGAGCTCCACCACATTCATCGCGAGTTCCGTCGTTCCGTCCGCCGCGGGATGGCGTGAAACTGACCATCGGGGCGACCGGAAAAGCGTCCCCCGAGGTTGCGTGGAACCGCTACGTGCACCCCGCGTTGTGGCGGACCTGGTCCCCGCAGATCACCTCGGTCGACGCCACCGACGAGACGCTCCGGCCCGGCACCACCGGCACCGTGCACGGCCCGTTGGGCGTCTCTGTTGCGTTCCGGATTCTCGACGTCGACCACGAGAAGCGCAGCTGGAGCTGGGAAGTCGAGGCCGTCGGGATCACCCTGACGTTGCACCACGGCGTGCGGCTATCGAATGCCAAGAAGCTCGGCGGATCCGCGACGACGCTCGTCATCGACGGCCCCGCGCCCATCGTGCTCGGGTACGCGCCGCTCGCCAGGATCGCGCTCGGCCGGCTGGTGCGCTGAGCCACTCGGTTCAGCGTCGCTACCGGATCGAGTCGCCGCTTCCGTGCCCTTCCGCCGCTTGGAAGGGCACGTTACTGGCGACTCGATGACGTGATCCTTATTCAGGCGGCCAGGTGGAAGGTGCTCGCGAAGCGGCCGAGGAGGTCGCCGCGCCCGCGAAGCACCTCGACCACCCCGGTCTCGATCGCCCGATCCGGAGCCAGTTCGCCGGAGATGAGCCGGAGGATGCCCGGACCCGCGGCGAAGGCCAGGTCGACCGGCCCGTCCCCGCGGGTCACGTCGAGAGTGGGGCCGTCGACCCGAATCAGCAGCTCCGCGGGACCGAAGCGCCCGGCGTACGCGGTCGGCGGCAGCGTCTCCGCAACCTCGGGCCGGAAGGCGGCGCGGAGGTCCATCGTCATCGAGTCCGGGGTGATGATCTGATCCGCCCGCGGATCACCCAGCGCCTTGAAGCCCCACGCCCCGAGCGCGAGCACGACGGGCTCGAGCTCGCGGCCGTAGGGGGTCAACTCGTAGACGATGACCCGCGAATGGGGAACCCGGCGCAGGACGCCGGCGGCCTGCAACTCCTTGAGCCGCGCCGCCAGGATGTTGGTCGGGATGCGGGGGAGCCCGGCGGCGAGCTCGCCGTAGCGACGCGGTCCGACCAACAGGTCCCGGACGATGAGCAGGGCCCAGCGTTCGCCCACGAGCTCCAGCGCCCGCGTGATGCCGCCGTACTGTCCGTACTCCCGCGCAGCCACGGACCTCAGGCCTGCTGGTTCGCGAAGGCCTCGGGGCCTTGGGCGGCCGCGACCGGATCCATGTACCCGAACTCGAGGATGTTGCCGTCCGGGTCGTTGAGTTGACGCTGGTACATGAAGCCGTAGTCCGTCGCTGGGTGCGCTTCGGAGCCGCCGGCCGCGATGCCGTCGGCGACCGTCTTGTCGACCGCCTCCCGGTTGTCGAGGAAGATCGCCGTGGACACCGACGGGTTCACCGCCGGGTTGCCGATCGGCAGGTCGGTGAAGGTCTGGAAGTACTCGCGGGTCAGGATCATGAAGTAGCTGTGGTCCTCCTCGACGACAATGCAGGCCGCGTTGTGATCGCTGAAGGCGGGATTGATCCGGAATCCGATTGCCGTGTAGAACGCCTTCGCGCGCTCCAGGTCGGTCACCGGCAGGTTGACGAACATCGCGGTCATCGAGGACTCCCTCTTGTGGGCCCGGTTGGTGGACGACGCCCACACTTGCAAAAAACAAGTGCGACGTCAAGACCTCCGACACGGTGCCGCGGATCCGGGGGGTGCCGCGGATCAGGGTGCCGAGCATCGGCGACCAGCGAATCGGGTACCCGGATTCAGGGTGCGGCGGACCCGCGGTGGTTCTCCTGCTCGACCAGCGCCTCCAGATCCTTGAGCCGGTTCAGACCACGCAATGGCTGGGCGAGCCGGTGGTTTCCGGTGAAGTCGGCGCGGTGCCGGTTCAGGAACCACCAGTAGCCGGCGGTGTAGGGGCACGCGTGATCGCCGACCCGGACCGACGGGCGGTAGGCGCAGCCGCCGCAGTAGTCGCTCATCCGGTCGATGTAGGCGCCGCCGGCGGCGTACGGCTTCGTCGTGATCCGGCCGCCGTCCGCATACTGCGACATGCCGATCGCGTTCGGCACCATCACCCAGTCGTAGCCGTCGATGAAGGCGCGGTGGAACCAGTCCATCACCTGCTCGGGTTGCCAGCCCCGCTGCATCGCATAGTTGCCCAGCACCATCAGCCGCGGGATGTGGTGCACCCAGGCGTGATCGCGCACCCCGGCCAATTCCGACGACAGGCAGCGGGCCCGCACCGCGTCGGCGTCCAGTTCCGCGAACCAGCGGGGGAGTGCCCGTCCCGCGCCGAGGGCGTTGTGCCGGCGGTACTCGGGCCCCAGGTACCAATACAGATTCCATACGTAGTCCCGCCAGCCGATCACCTGCCGGACGAAACCCTCGGCGGAGCTGATCGGGACATCCCCTGCGCGATAGGCGGTCTCGACCCGCCGGACGACGTCCAGCGGATCCAGCAGGCCGAGGTTCAGCGACGCCGAGATCAGCGAATGTGCCATCCAGGCGTCACCGGCGAGCATGGCGTCCTCGTACGGGCCGAACGCCGGGAGCCGATGCTCGATGAAGTGACCGAGCCGGGCTGACGCCTCTGCGGTGGTGGCCGGGAACAGCCGCGGACCGTCCACGCCGATGAACGACACATCACCGTCGCGTTCCCACCGGTCCAGGTCGAAGCGCACCTCGTCGTCGATCTCGTCCTCGACGGGCCACCACGGCTCGGCGACACCGATACCTGCTTTGCCCTTCGGCGGCGGCTCGCGGTTGTCCGCGTCGAAGTTCCACCGACCACCCACCGGTTCGTCACCGTCCATCAACACTTCGAGCCGTCGCCGGGCGATCCGGTAGTGGTCCTCCATCAGCAACCGGCGGGCACCACGACCGTCCGCCCACGACCGGAACTCGGCCATTCCCGTCGCGAACCCGCGAGCCGGCAGCACACGCACGGTCGGCATCCGCTCGACCAATCCCAGCGCTGCGAAGCTGGTCGGGTGACACACCGAGACCGGTGCCGAGCCGACCGCCTCGGCGTAGGTCGACGCCTTCCGGTAGTCACAGCGGTCGCCGAGTTCGGCCGCCCGGTGACGCATCGCGGAGAGCACGAGATGCGCCTTCTGCCGGTGGAACCGCCGGCGCTCGAACACCTTCCGCGACTCGACCAGCAGGATGCGCTGATGGTCGGTATCCAGGAAGTGCGGCCCGAGTTGGTCGCCGAAGAGCCAGCGAACATCGTCGGAGACCGCAGCGGACACCGACATCGAGGTCATTCCCCGGCCGGCGCCAGGATCGCGGCAGTGTGCCCGAGAACCGCCACCGCGGTGATGTGGACCGCGACGCCTGGCTGGGTCGCCAGCAACACCGATCCCGCGGCTCCGTCGAGCTTGATGCTCTGCTCGTCGGGGGAGAAGTTGACGATGATCCGCAGCCCCGATCGGTTGATCAGCAGCCAGCGTGCGTCGTCGTCGAAGTCGACGACGTTGTTGGCGAACCGCGGGTCGGTCAGTTCGGGCCGTTCGCGGCGCAGCCGGGCGAGTTCCCGGTACAGCTCGAGGATCTGGGCATGGTCGCCGTCTGCGGGCTCGTCCCACTTCAGCTTGGCGCCCAGGAAAGTGGACTCCGCCTGCGGGTCGGGGACGACGTTCGGGTCCCAGCCCATCCTGGCGAACTCCTCGAGCCGTCCCTTGCGGGTCGCCTCGCCCAGGGCCTGGTCGGGATGGGAGGTGAAGAACGGCCACGGCGTGGACGCCGCCCACTCCTCGCCCATGAACAGCATCGGGGTGAACGGCCCGGTCAAGACCAGCACGGCCGCGATGGCCAGTTCGGCCGTCGACAGCTGCGCGGTCAGCCGGTCCCCGATGGCCCGGTTCCCGATCTGGTCGTGGTCCTGGGCGTAGCCGACGAAGCGCCAGCTGGACGTGACCGGGTCGACCGGCCGTCCGTGGTCTCGGCCGCGGAAGCTGGAGAAGGTGCCGTCGTGGAAGAACGCCTTGGTGATCACCTTGGCGATTGCCGACATCGATCCGAAATCGGCGTAATAGCCGTCCGTCTCACCGGTCAGTGCGACATGCACGACGTGGTGGAAGTCGTCGTTCCACTGCGCCGTCAGGCCGTAGCCGCCGGCCTCCCGCGGGGTGATCAACTTCGGGTCGTTGAGGTCCGATTCGGCGATGAGCGTCAGCGGCCGGCCGACATGCGGGGCCAGGGCGTCGACCTCGATCGCGATCTCCTCGAGCAGGTGCCTGGCCTGGCTGTCGGCCAGCGCGTGCACGGCGTCGAGCCGGAGCCCGTCGACGTGGTAGTCGTTCAGCCACATCAGCACGTTGTCCAGGATGTACCGCCGGACCTCGCCCGAATCGGGCCCGTCCAGGTTGATCGTGTCGCCCCAGGTGCTGCGCGCCCCCGAGTCGGTCAGGTACGGCCCGAAGTTCGGCAGGTAGTTGCCGCCCGCGCCGAGGTGGTTGTAGACGACGTCCTGGATGACGGCGATGCCGCGCTGATGGCAGGCGTCGACGAATCGCTGGTAGGCGCGCGGGCCGCCGTAGCTCTCCTGGACGGTGAACCACAGGACGCCGTCGTAGCCCCAGTTGTGGGTGCCGTTGAACCCGTTGACGGGCAACAGTTCCACCATCGTCACGCCGATCGACACCAGGTGATCGAGCTTCTCGATGGCGGAATCGAGCGTGCCCTCGGGGGTGAACGTGCCGACGTGCATCTCGTAGATCAGTGCACCGCCGAGCGGGCGCCCGGTCCAGGACGCGTCGCCCCACGGGTAGCTCGTCGGGTCGAAGGTGCGGCTCAGCGCTTCCACCCCGGCGGGCTGACGGCGTGACCGCGGATCGGGCCGGACGGCGGGGTCGTCGTCGAGCCGGAACCCGTAGTCGATCTCGTCGTCACCGGCGGACAATCCCGCCGTGCGCGCGGCCTGCTCGAGGTCGCCCGTCCACCAGCCGCCGTCCTGGGCATCCATCGGGTGGTCAGCGCCGCCGACCACCAACTGCACCTTGGAGGCCCGCGGTGCCCACACTCGTACCGCTCGGGTCATCATCGCCTCGCTCGTTGTCGTCTGGGTGTCTCGGCCGGCCGGTCAGGAGTCCCGCGCGAGAAGTGCCACGGGGTACCGCCCGAGCAACTCGCCCACGGGGGTCGCGCCACCGGTGAACGAACGGCCGTTGAGCTGGTCGGTCCAATTCCCCGGCGGCAGCTCGAGCGACGTGTCCCGCCATCCTCCGGACGCCGTCAGACCGGCCGGCAGCCGGGTCGCCACGGTGAGTGCCCCGCCCCGGTCGAAGGCAAACACGTGCTCTGCGGCCGGCCCATCGGCCGTCAGCGGCTGGTATCCGGTGAACAGGTCCTGCCGGTCCCGACGCAGCCGCAGCGCCCTGCTGGTGACGAGAAGCTTTGCGGCGCCCTCGTCGTCGATCTCGGGGAGCCAGCCGTCGTCGATCCTGACGAGCAACCCGACCCTGCGCTGGTAGTCCACCGGGCGACGGTTGTCCGGGTCGACCAGCGACAGATCCCACAGCTCGGTGCCCTGGTACACGTCGGGGACGCCGGGCGCGGTGAGCTGGATCAGCTTGGCGGACAACGAATTGGACCACCCGAACGCCCGGAGCCGGTCGGCCATCGCGACGACCCCGGCGTGCAGTGCCTCGTCGTCGTAGATGCCGTCGACCAGCGCGTGCATCCGCTGCTCGAAGTCCGCGTCGGAGTCGATCCACCCGGTGGAGACCCCGGCTTCCCTGGCCGCCTTCTCCGCGTAGGCGTGCAGCCGTTCGCGCTCGATCGGCCACGCGCCCACCGCCGCCTGGAACACCAGGTTGGCCAGCGGGCCGTCACAGATCGGTGCCAGCCGGTACCACGTGCGCACCGCGGCCGCCCACTCGTCCGCGAGCTCGGCGATCACCGAGATCCGCGCCCGGACATCCTCGGAGCGTTTGGTGTCGTGGGTGGACAACGAGGTCATGGTGTCCGGCGTCCGCTGCAGCCTGCGCAGGTTGATCTCGTGCAGCTGCTGCGGGCTGAGCGAGAACTCCGACGGTTCGCCGCCGACCTCGGTCAGCGAGGTGAGCCTGGTCCACCGGTAGAAGGCGCAGTCCTCGACGCCCTTGGCCATCACCATGCCGGAGGTCTGCTGGAGCCGGATGGTGAACTCCGAGGCCGGATCGTCGAGCCGTTCCACCACGGCGCGCAGGGTGTCGGTCAGCTCGGGCCGGTTGCTGATCGCGCGTTCCAGTGCCTCGTCGAGGTACTCGCGGCCGAGCGGCAGGTACGTCCGGTAGACGCTGAACGAGCTGAGCAGTTCCGCGATCGCGTCGTCGGTGTCGGCCGGCAGATCCGGCACCAGCCGGGCCAACCGCAGCACCTCCGAGCGGAGGATCCCGTCCGCCACGGCGCGCTTGGTGGCCCTGGTCATGGCCGGCCAGTCGACCCGCAGGCCGTCCCGCAGTTGGGTGTCCAACCGGTCGAGCACCGGCTCACCGGCCGGATCGACGAACAGCCGGTCCAGCGCGGCGAGCGCCTCGTACCCGGTGGTGCCGGCGCACGCCCAGGTCGCGGTGAGCTCCTCGTCGCCCTCGATGATCTTCTCGACCAGTACGTAGCGGTGATCGGTCAACTCGGCCAGGTCGTCGAGGTACCCGCCCGGGTCCGCGAGCCCGTCCGGGTGGTCGATTCGCAGCCCGTCCATCCAGTCGTTCTCGACCCATTGCCGGACCTGTGCATGGGTCATCTCGAAGACCTCGGGCAGCTCCACCCGCACGCCGGCGAGGGTGTTGACCGCGAAGAACCGGCGGTAATTCAGCTCCGCATCGGCCCGGCGGTAGTTCATCAGCTCGTAGTGCTGGCGGGCATGAACCTGCACCGGGGTGCCGTCCCCGGTGCCCTCGGCGATCGGGAACCGGTGGTCGTAGTAGCGCAGCTCGCCGTCCTCGATCCGCAGCGCATCCAGCTCGTCGTCGCCGTCGCCCAGGACGGGCAGCCGGAGCTTGCCGTGCCCTGCGTCCCAGTCGATGTCGAAGGCGGCGGCATGCTCGGAGTCCCGGCCGTTGCTGAGCACGTCCCACCACCACACCGAGAGCGCGGGGGTCCCGACACCGACGTGGTTGGGCACGATGTCGATCAGCACGCCGAGGCCGGCCGCCCTGGCCCGCTTCGCAACCTTCGCCAGCGCCCAGTCACCGCCGCGGCTGTCGTCGACCTCGCCGTGGTCGACCACGTCGTAGCCGTGCTCGGAGCCCGGCTCGGCGGCCAGCACGGGGGAGAGGTACAGCCAGTCGATGCCGATCGACTGCAGGTACGGGACCAGTGCCGCGGCGTCCGCGAGGTCCCACTCCGGGGTGATCTGCAGCCGGTACGTCGACAGCGGCACCCGGGTCCGCGGCGCGGCGGGAGGGTCCCCCGCCGGCCGCGGCACCGGTTGCATGGCGGCGCCCTTCGGCACCGCCTCCGCTGTCTCTGTCCGTGTCGCCGCGTGCCCCGTCACATCTTGCTGCGTCACAGTCCCGAACTTCCTTCTTGCGTTGGCTGGATTACTTCTTCTTGGAACGGCGCGGTTTGGTGGCCGGCGCGTTGGAGGACTCGGTGTCCTGCTGTCCGAGCGTCGCGACCTCCTCCGGACGGACCGGTGCCGTGACCGGGTGGTCCGCTGCCGGCTCAGCAGGATCGACGGACGCGACGACGTCCCGCACGGGGCTGTCGCCGATGCTCATCCCGGACTCCGCCCGCATCGGAACCGGGACCGGAGCGATCGTCGGAACCGCAGCGGCCGCCTGGCCGATGGGCGATTCCTCCTGGACGCCGGCCAGCGCCTGCAGGACCACGGTGCCCTTGCCGGAAACCTGGACCTTGCCGCCACCCGGGATCGGGTCGAGCTGATCCGGCACCCCGGAGGTGTCGATGACCAGCCGCCACGCCGGCGCGAACTCCTCCGGCGGCAGCACCCAGTCCATCGTCTCGTCGTGCGCGTTGAACAGCAGCAGGAAGGAGTCGTCGACCATCCGCTGGCCGCGGGCGTCCATCCCGCGAATGCCGTTGCCGTTGAGGAACATCCCGACGGAACGGCCGAAGCCGGCGCCCCAGTCCTCCGGCGTCATCAGGGTTCCGCTGGGCGTCATCCAGACGATGTCCGGCAACGGCTCGCCCTCGGCCCGGGCCGCGGGCCGGCCGTCGAAGAACCGGCGGCGACGGAAGGTCGGGTGCTGGCGGCGCAGCCGGGCCACCGACGCGGTGAACTCGACCAGCGCCTCGTCCGCCTCGAGCCAGTGGATCCAGCTGAGCTCGGAGTCCTGTGCGTAGGTGTTGTTGTTGCCCTGCTGCGTGCGGCCCAGTTCATCGCCGTGGGCGATCATCGGAACACCCTGCGACAACAGCAGTGTCGCGAGGAAGTTGCGCTGCTGACGGCCGCGCAACGCGAGGATCTCGGGGTCGTCGGTCGGGCCCTCGACGCCGCAGTTCCACGACCTGTTGTGCGATTCGCCGTCGCGGTTGCCCTCGCCGTTGGCCTCGTTGCGCTTCTCGTTGTACGAGACGAGGTCGTTCAGCGTGAAGCCGTCATGCGCCGTGACGAAGTTGATCGACGCGACGGGACGGCGGCCGGAGGTCTCGTACAGGTCGGCCGAACCGGTCAGCCGGGAGGCGAACTCGCCGAGCGTCGCGGGCTCCCCGCGCCAGAAGTCGCGCACGGTGTCGCGGTACTTGCCGTTCCACTCGGTCCACTGCGGGGGGAAGTTGCCGACCTGGTAGCCGCCGGGGCCGATGTCCCAAGGCTCCGCGATCAGCTTCACCTGGGACACGACCGGGTCCTGCTGAACGAGTTCGAAGAAGGTCGACAGCCGGTCGACGTCGTAGAACTCGCGGGCCAGGGTGGCCGCGAGGTCGAAACGGAAGCCGTCGACGTGCATCTCGGTCACCCAGTAGCGCAGCGAATCCATGATCAGCTGGAGGGAGTGCGGGTGCCGGACGTTCAGCGAGTTGCCGGTGCCGGTGTAGTCCATGTAGTAGCGCTTGTCGTCCTCGACGAGGCGGTAGTAGGCGCCGTTGTCGATGCCGCGGAAGGACAGGGTCGGGCCGAGGTGGTTGCCCTCCGCCGTGTGGTTGTAGACGACGTCGAGGATGACCTCGATGCCGGCATTGTGCAGCGACTTCACCATCGCCTTGAACTCCTGCACCTGCTGCCCGCGCTCACCGAACGCCGAGTAGGTGTTCTGCGGAGCGAAGAAGCCGATGGTGTTGTAGCCCCAGTAGTTCGACAGGCCCTGGTCGATGAGCGTGCTGTCGTTGACGAACTGATGCACCGGCATCAGCTCGATGGCGGTGACGCCGAGCCGGGTGAGGTGGTCGATGACCGCGGGGTGTGCAACGCCGGCGTAGGTGCCGCGCTGGTTCGCCGGGACCTCGGGGTGTAACGCCGTCAGACCCTTGACGTGCGCCTCGTAGATGACGCTGTCGTTGTACGGAATGCGGAGCGACCGGTCGCCCGTCCAGTCGAAGAACGGGTTGATGACGACGCCGTGCATCATGTGCGGGCCGGAGTCGGCGTCGTTCTTGGTGTCGGGCTCGCCCAGGTTGTACGAGAACAGCGCGGGGTCCCAGTCGATCGCCCCGGACACCGCTTTCGCGTAGGGATCGAGCAGCAGCTTGTTCGGGTTGCACCGCGACCCGTGCTCGGGCTCGTACGGCCCGTGCACCCGGTATCCGTACCGCTGGCCCGGCTGCACGGTCGGCAGGTAGCAGTGCCAGACGTAGCCGTCCACCTCGGGCATCGGGATGCGCGTCTCGCCGCCGCGTTCGCCGATCAGACACAGTTCGACGCGCTCGGCAGCCTCGCTGAAAATCGCGAAGTTGGTGCCGGTACCGTCGAACGTTGCGCCCAGCGGGTACGGCTGTCCCGGCCAGATCTCCATCAGAAACTCCTCGACTATCAAGTTGCGCATCTGCGCCATATCGGTCATGTACCCACACGGTGGGCGTCTGAACGTTCACTGTCATCACCGGGCGTGACCGACCGGGCCGGGTACTCGTGCGAGTTGTCCGGCCGGTCAACCCTAACCGGGGCACGAGCCCGCGCCGGTCGGTTTCGGTGTGCCGATGATCCCGATTGATCCGGGTGGTGGGGGGTACTGCGGGAGCGGCGTCCGCTGTCGCCCGGCTCGATTACCCTCGCCGTTGTGCCGGATCCTGCTACATACCGCCCTGCCGTCGGCACGATCCCCGAATCACCCGGCGTGTACCGGTTCCGCGATCCGACCGGCCGGGTCATCTATGTCGGGAAGGCCAAGAGCCTGCGGCAGCGGCTCAATTCCTACTTCGCCGATCTCAGTTCGCTGCACCCGCGGACCGCGCAGATGGTCACCAGTGCCGCAGGTGTCGAGTGGACCGTGGTGTCGACCGAGGTCGAGGCCCTGCAGCTGGAATACAACTGGATCAAGGAGTTCGACCCGCGGTTCAACGTCCGCTACCGGGACGACAAGTCCTATCCCGAACTCGCCGTGACGCTGTACGAGGAGTACCCGCGGCTCCAGGTCATGCGCGGCCCGCACCGCAAGGGCGTCCGGTACTTCGGTCCGTATGCGCACGCATGGGCCATCAGGGAGACCCTCGACCTGTTGCTGCGGGTGTTCCCGGCCCGTACCTGCTCGGCGGGCGTCTTCCGGCGCTCGCAACAGATCGGCCGGCCCTGCCTGTTGGGCTACATCGGGAAGTGTTCAGCCCCCTGCACCGGCCGGGTCAGTGCCGAGGAGCACCGCGAGATCGTCGACGACTTCTGCGATTTCATGGCGGGCAAGGCCGATCCGCTGATCCGCCGGCTGGAGAAGGAGATGACCGCCGCCGCCACCGAACTCGACTTCGAGAAGGCCGCCCGACTCCGCGACGATCTGGGCGCGGTGCGCCGTGCTGTCGAGAAGCAGGCGGTCGTACTCGGCGACGGGACCGACGCCGACGTCATCGGGATCGCGGCCGACGAGTTGCTGGCGTCGGTGCAGATCTTCCACGTCCGCGGCGGCCGGGTGCGCGGCCAGCGTGGCTGGATCGTCGATGTCGACTCCGACAGCGCCGGTTCCGAGGGCCTCCCGTCGCTGGTGGAGAATTTCCTGCTGCAGTTCTACGGCGGCCGGGCCGATGACGACGGCGCGACCGCCGTGCCGCGGGAAATCCTCGTGCCCGTGATCCCCAGCGAGGAGGCCGCGACGGAATCCGAACTGGTCTCCTGGCTGTCGGACCTGCGCGGCTCCAGGGTGTCCCTGCGGGTTGCGCAACGCGGCGACAAGCGTGCGCTGGCAGAGACTGTCACCCGCAACGCCCGCGAGGCGCTGGCCCAGCACCGGCTCAAACGGGCCAGCGACCTGACCGCGCGATCGGCCGCGCTGACCGAACTGGCCGACACACTGAGCATGGATGTCGCGCCGCTGCGGATCGAGTGCATCGACATCTCGCACGTGCAGGGCACCGATGTGGTGGCGTCGCTGGTGGTCTTCGAGGACGGCCTGCCCAAACGCAGCGACTACCGGCGGTTCGCGATCAGGGAGCACCCGGGCGATGACGTCGCCTCGATCGCCGAAGTGGTCCGCCGGCGCTTCAGTCACGGCATGAACAAGTCGGTCGGCTCCTCAGGGGCGATCCCCGGCGGCGCGTCCGAAGAGGACCCCGTGGCAGACGGTGCGCCCGCCCCGTCGACCGAGCAGCCGACCGAGCAGCCGACCGAGCCGACGTACCGCCGGGGGATCGACCCGGAGACCGGCCGCCCGCGGCGGTTCGCCTACCCGCCGCAGCTGCTGGTCGTCGACGGCGGCGCCCCGCAGGTCAACGCCGCCGCCACCGAACTCGCCGAGCTCGGCGTCGTCGACGTGACCGTGTGCGGGTTGGCGAAGCGGCTCGAGGAGGTGTGGGTCCCGGGCGAGCCGGACCCGATCATCTTCCCCAGGACCAGTGAGGCGCTGTACCTCCTGCAGCGGCTTCGCGACGAGGCACACCGGTTCGCGATCACGTATCACCGCGCGAAGCGGTCGAAGTCGATGACGGTGTCGGCCCTGGACAACGTCGCGGGCCTCGGTGAGGTCAGGCGCAAGGCGCTGGTCAGGCACTTCGGCTCGGTCGCCGCGCTGCGCCGGGCGGACGTCGAGGCGATCCTCGAGGTACCGGGGGTCGGCCGGCGCACCGCGGAGGCGGTGGTCGCCGCACTCAGCGAACCCGAGACGGTCGACACCACGCGCAAGCCCAAGACCGGCCCGCCACCGCCGATCGCTCGGCGATCGAGGGAGCCGTCATTACCGATACGGTCAACACCGATACGCTCCGTGTCTGCGGGATCGGGGCCCGTCGCATCGCAAGGGGGAGAGGCCGCCGATGGGAACACCTGAAACCGGGCAGCTGGACGACGGCCGCCCATCGCGCGACGGCGGCACGCCGGCGACTACCGAGAAGGAGACGACCGGCGGCATCCAGGTCGCCATCGTCTCCGGGCTGTCCGGCGCCGGCAGGTCGACCGCCGCGAAATGCCTGGAGGACCTGGGCTGGTTCGTGGTGGACAACCTGCCCCCCGAACTGATCACCACGATGGTCGACCTCGGGTCGCGGGCCAGCGGGGACGTCACCCGGATCGCCATCGTGCTCGACGTCCGCTCCCGGCTGTTCACCGAGGACCTGGCCGCGGTGATCAAGGATCTCGACGCCCGCGGCTACCGGCCGCGGGTGCTGTTCCTCGAGGCGAGCGACGCCGCGCTGATCCGCCGGTACGAGGCCAACCGGCGGTCCCATCCATTGCAGGAGGGCGGCCGGCTCGCGGACGGAGTGGCCGCGGAACGCGCCGTGCTGGAACCGCTCCGCGAGGAGGCGGACGTGGTGGTGGACACATCAGAGCTCTCGGTGCACCAGTTGCGGGCCGAGGTCGAGCGGGCGTTCGGGCACACCGCGCCCGACCGAAAGGCGTCGCTCACGGTGGTCTCGTTCGGTTTCAAGTACGGCCTGCCGCTCGACGCCGACCTGGTGATCGACATGCGGTTCCTGCCGAACCCGCACTGGATCCCGGAACTGCGGCCGCACACCGGGCTGCAGCCGGACGTCTCCGATTACGTGCTCTCGCAGGAGGGAGCCACCGAGTTCCTCGACCGGTATGTCGAGCTGATCGACCTGATCAGCGGCGGCTACAAACGCGAGGGAAAGCGGTACCTGACCCTGGCCGTCGGGTGCACCGGCGGCAAGCACCGCAGCGTCGCGGTCGCCGAGGAACTCCGGCGCCGGCTCGAGGGCGACGCGCTCGCCGTCCAGGTGGTCCACCGCGACCTTGGCAGGGAGTAGTGGACAGCCCAGCGGCTCCGGGCAGGGCCCGGGACGGGAGTCAGCCCGCCCGTCGACCGCGGGTGGTGGCCCTCGGCGGTGGTCACGGACTGCACGCCATGCTCTGCGCGCTGGTCCTGCTCGACGTCGACATCACCGCCGTCGTCACGGTGGCCGATGACGGCGGTTCGTCGGGACGGCTGCGCCGCGAGGTGCCGGGCATCGTGCCGCCGGGCGACCTCCGGATGGCCCTCGCCGCACTCGCCGAACCCGACCCGTCGGGTCTGCTCTGGACGAGGACGTTCCAGCACCGGTTCCAGGGCCAGGGGGCGCTCGCCGGACACCCAGTGGGCAACGTCGTGCTGGTCGGCCTGAGCCAGGTGCTCGGCGATCCGGTGGCCGCACTCGACGCGGCCGGCGCCCTGCTCGGTGCCCGCGGCCGGGTGCTGCCGATGGCCTGCGAACCGCTCGACTTCGTCGCGCAGGTGCAGGGTCTGGACGAGGACCCGGAGGCCGTCCGCACGATCAAGGGCCAGGTCGCCGTGGCCAGCACGCCAGGCACCGTCCGCAGTGTGCGACTGGAACCCACCGATGCCGCCGCGTGCCCCGAGGCCATCCAGGCGATCGCCGAGGCGGATCTGATCACCCTCGGCCCCGGCTCCTGGTTCACCAGCGTGCTGCCGCACCTGCTGCTCCCGGACCTGGCGGCCGCCATCGTCGCGAGCCCGGCCCGGCGACTGGTGGTTCTCAACCTGGCCGCTCAGGTCGGGGAGACGGAGGGTTTCTCCCCCGAGCAGCACCTGGACGTACTCTCAGCACACGCCCCGGACCTCCGGGTCGATTGGGTTCTGGCGGACCGTGCCTCGGTGCCGCTGCCGCAACGGCTGTCGACAGCGGCGGCGCGACTGGGCGCCGAACTGGAGCTGCAGGACGTGGCCGTGGTGGGAACCGAACGGCACGACCCGGACAGGTTGTCGGCCTCCTTGGCCACGCTGCTCGTCCGGAGGCGGGCCGACCCGCAGCACGTGGCCAGCATGGGGTCTCTACCCGGATGACCGACAAGGCCCCGATGACTGAAGGGCCCGGATGACTGACAGGGCCCCGATAACTGACAGGGCCCGGATAACTGACAGGGAGTGCACCGGATGGCGATGACGGCCACCGTCAAGGACGAGCTCAGCAGGGTGACGGTCAGCAAGGTGTCCGCCCGCAAGGCGGAGGTCTCGGCGCTGCTCCGGTTCGCCGGCGGCCTGCACATCGTGGCGGGCCGGGTGATCGTCGAGGCCGAGCTGGACACCGGGGCGGTCGCCCGCCGGCTGCGCAAGGAGATCGGCGAGCTGTACGGGCATGTCGCCGACGTGCAGGTGCTGTCGGCCTCCGGTCTGCGCAAGGGCACCAGGTACGTCGTCCGGGTCGTCGCCGGCGGTGATTCGCTGGCCCGGCAGACAGGTCTGATCGACCAGCGCGGACGTCCGGTTCGCGGGCTCCCGCCGCAGATCGTCGCGGGTTCGGTAGGCGATGCCGAGGCCGCCTGGCGGGGTGCGTTCCTGGCCCACGGGTCGTTGACCGAACCGGGGCGCAGCGCATCACTGGAGGTCACCTGCCCCGGCCCCGAAGCGGCACTGGCGCTGGTCGGCGCGGCCCGCCGGATGGGGATCGGCGCCAAGGCCAGGGAGGTCCGCGGCGCCGACCGGGTGCTGGTCCGGGACGGTGACGCGATCGCCGCGCTGCTGACCAGGCTCGGCGCGCACTCGTCGATGATGGCGTGGGAAGAGCGCCGGATGCGCCGCGAGGTCAGGGCGACGGCGAACCGGCTGGCCAACTTCGACGACGCGAATCTCCGTCGGTCGGCACGTGCGGCCGTTGCCGCCTCCGCCAGGGTGGAGCGGGCCCTGACGATCCTCGGCGACGAGGCCCCAGACCATCTGAGCCAGGCGGGCCGGCTGCGGATCGCCCACGGCCAGGCGTCCCTGGAGGAACTCGGCCAGCTGGCCGATCCGCCGATGACCAAGGACGCCGTCGCCGGCCGGATCCGCCGACTGCTGACGATGGCCGACAAGCGCGCCGCCGACCTCGGCATCCCCGACACCGAATCCGCCGTCACCGCCGACATGCTGGACAGCTGAACGGATCTCGGCCGAGCGATGGGGTGACACCCGATCTCCGACAGGACGCGTTTGCCCGCTGTTCATGCGGTGTTCGGGTTCCATTCATCTCTGTGCCAGGAGGCCGCGCAAGTACCGAACGGCCCGACTTCGACTCGTTCCCAGCGGGATCGGCGGGACCTCCTGCCTGACATGTCGCATTGAGCACGGGCCGACGAGCCTGGCTTGTGCGCGGCCGATACAGTGAGCCCCGTCGCTGCCCCGGAAAGCTGGAGGCGGCGCACTGATCAACCCGCCCGGGGTCAGCAGGATCACCGGCGGGATCCCCTAGAGGAGGGCTGACACACGTGACTGTGCGCGTCGGAGTGAACGGATTCGGCCGAATCGGCCGCAACTTCTGGCGAGCGGTCGACTCTCTCGACCAGGACATCGAGATCGTCGCCGTCAACGACCTGACCGACACCAAGACTCTCGCCCACCTGCTCAAGTACGACTCGGTGATGGGCAAGCTGCCGTACGAGGTACACGCCGGGGACGGCGTCATCAGTGTGGACGGCAAGGAGTTCAAGGTGCTGTCCGATCGCGAGCCCGGCAACCTGCCGTGGGGCGATCTGGGTGTCGACGTCGTGATCGAGTCGACGGGCTTCTTCACCAAGGCCGATGCGGCCCGCCAGCACATCTCCGCCGGTGCCAAGAAGGTGCTCATCTCCGCGCCGGCGACCGGCGAGGACCTGACTGTCGTGCTGGGCGTGAACGACGACGCCTACGACGGATCGCAGTCGATCATCTCCAACGCCTCGTGCACCACGAACTGCGTGGCGCCGATGGCGAAGGTGCTGCACGAGAACTTCGGCCTGGTGCAGGGTCTGATGACCACGATCCACGCCTACACCAACGACCAGGTCATCCTGGACTTCCCGCACAAGGACCTGCGTCGCGCCCGCGCCGCGGCCATCAACATCATCCCGACCACCACCGGTGCAGCGAAGGCGACCGCTCTGGTGCTGCCGGAGCTAAAGGGCAAGCTGCACGGCTACGCCCTGCGGGTGCCGGTTCCGACCGGCTCGGTGACTGACCTGACGGTGGAGCTCGAGAAGGGCACCACGGTCGACGACGTCAACGCGGCGTTCAAGGCGGCAGCCGATTCCGGTCCGCTGAAGAACCGGCTGTTCTACTCGACCGATCCGATCGTGTCGACCGACATCGTCGGGTCGCCCGCGTCGTGCACGTTCGACTCGCCGCTGACCATCGGCCTGGGCGGCAACTTCTTCAAGATCGTCGGTTGGTACGACAACGAGTGGGGCTACTCGAACCGGCTGGTGGACCTGACCACCCTCGTCGGCGCAAGCCTCTGACGGAGTGACGCGCGGGTGGCGTTCCGGGGCCGTGTGCTCCGTGAACGCCACCCGCGGTCTGTCTTGCCGCCACGCTCGGATCCCCGCAGGACGGGCGTGACCGCTCGTGTCGTTCCGGGTTCGCGCCCGGACCGGCGCGACCTCTTTCCCTGTCGACTGCCAAGGAGTCCGTGAAAGTGCACACCCTCGACGACCTGCTAGCCGCAGGTGTGGCCGGCCGCACCGTGCTGGTCCGGTCCGATCTCAACGTCCCGCTGGACGGCGACGTCATCACCGACGACGGGCGCATCCGCGCCTCCCTGCCCACCCTGCAGGCGCTGATTTTGGGCGGGGCGAAAGTGGTCGTCACCGCTCACCTCGGCCGGCCCAAGGGCGCGCCCGACCCGAAGTACTCATTGGCCCCGGCGGCCGCCCGGCTCGGTGAACTGCTCGGCACCTCGGTGCCGCTGGCGGACGACCTCGTCGGCCCCTCCGCCCGGGAGACCGTCGCGGCGCTGACCGACGGCGGCATCGCGATGCTGCAGAACGTGCGGTTCGACCCCCGCGAAACCTCTAAGGACGCCTCCGAGCGGAGCGCGCTCGCCGACGACCTGGTGGCCGTGGTGGGGGACGGCGCCGCCTTCGTCTCCGACGGCTTCGGGGTGGTGCACCGCAAGCAGGCGTCGGTCTACGAGATCGCGCAGAAGCTCCCGCACTTCGCCGGCTACCTGGTGTCCGCGGAGACCGCGGTGCTCAAGAAGCTGACTGTGGATCCGGAACGGCCGTACGCGGTCATCCTCGGCGGGTCGAAGGTGTCGGACAAGCTCGGCGTCATCACCTCGCTGCTGCCCAGGGTCGACTCGTTGCTGATCGGCGGCGGGATGGCCTTCACGTTCCTGGCCGCCAAGGGGTACGGCGTCGGCGCCTCGCTGCTGCAGGAGGACCAGATCGAGACCTGCAAGCAGCTGCTCGAGGACAACGCGGACAAGATCGTGCTGCCGACCGATGTCGTCATCGCCGATGCCTTCTCCGCCGACGCGGCGGTTCAGATCGTTGCGGCGGACGGCATTCTCGACGGCTGGCTCGGCCTCGACATCGGTCCGGAAACCAGCGCCCGGTTCTCCGAGATCGCGGAGAAGTCCGCCACCGTCTTCTGGAACGGCCCGATGGGCGTCTTCGAGCTCGCCCCCTTCGCGGACGGGACCCGCTCCGTCGCCGAGGCAATTTCCGCGTCCCCGTCGTTCTCGGTGGTCGGCGGTGGCGATTCAGCAGCCGCTGTCCGCACCCTGGGCGTCGAGGAATCCGGCTTCACCCACATCTCGACCGGTGGTGGCGCTTCCCTCGAATACCTCGAAGGCAAAGAGCTCCCCGGTCTTGCCGTACTGGAGGCATGAACGCAATGACGAACGGCCAACGCAAGCCGCTGATCGCGGGCAACTGGAAGATGAACCTCAACCACCTCGAGGCCATCGCCCTGGTGCAGAAGATTGCGTTCACACTTCCCGACAAGTACTACCAGCACGTCGAGGTCGCGGTGATCCCGCCGTTCACCGCCCTGCGCTCGGTGCAGACGCTGGTCGACGCGGACAAGCTGAAGATCGTCTACGGCGCGCAGGACCTGTCGGCGAAGGACTCCGGCGCCTACACCGGTGAGATCTCCGGCAGCATGCTCGCGAAGCTGGGCTGCACCTACGTCCTCGTCGGTCACTCGGAGCGCCGCGAGTACCACCAGGAATCCGACGAGCTGCTGGCCGCGAAGGTCAACGCCGCCTACCGGCACGGGCTCATCCCGCTGCTGTGCTTCGGCGAGGGTCTGGAGATCCGCGAGGCGGGCAACCAGGTCCAGCACTCCGTCGACCAGATGCTGGCCGCGATGGCCGACGTGACGCCCGAGCAGGCGACCTCGATCGTGCTGGCCTACGAGCCGGTGTGGGCGATCGGGACCGGCCGGGTGGCCACCCCCGCCGACGCCCAGGAGGTGTGCGGCGCGGCCCGTGCCGCACTGGCCGAGAAGTACGGCGCCGAGATCGCCGGCGGCGTCCGGATCCTGTACGGCGGCTCGGTGAAGTCGGGCAACGTCTCGGAGATCACCGCGCAGCCCGACGTGGACGGCGCACTGGTCGGCGGTGCCTCGCTCGACGGCACCGAGTTCGCCAACCTGGCGGCCAACGCAGTGGGCGTGCTGTCGTAGCGAAACCCTGTCGACCCAGTCGATGCTGCCCGCGGAGCCGTTCCGGTCCTGGACCGGGGCGGCTCCGCGGCGTCGTCCCACCCGCGCGCGGATGGGCTGCCCCGGGGACCCGCCGGGTTAGACTCGTGCCGACCCTGGTCGCAACCGCCATCCCGGCTGTCCCGACCGCTGATGAGCAAGGCAGACATGATTCTCTTTCTCCAGATCCTGCTGGTGATCACCAGCCTGGCGCTGATGGCGCTGATCCTGCTGCACCGCGGCAAGGGTGGTGGCCTGTCCTCGCTGTTCGGTGGGACGATGCAGTCGTCCCTGTCGGGATCGTCGGTCGTGGAGAAGAATCTGGATCGGCTGACGTTGTTCGTCGCCTCGGTGTGGGGTATTTCGATCGTGGGGGTCGGCCTCCTGCTGAAGGTCGGCTTCTGATTCATCGGCATCTGGAACGGGCAGGTCGACATGGCTGGTGGTAATCCGATTCGCGGTTCACGGGTGGGTGCGGGTCGCATGGGCGAGTCCGATCGGGGCGAGTCCGCACCGCGCCAGAAGCTCGACTTCTACTGCGCCAACGGGCATGTGACTCGTTTGGCCTTCGCGATGGATGCCGAGATCCCGGAGACCTGGGACTGCCCGAGCTGTGGGCTGCCGGCCGGCCAGGACCGGGCCGAGCCGCCGCCCGCGCTCAAGGTCGAGCCCTACAAGTCGCACCTTGCCTACGTCAAGGAGCGGCGGTCCGAGGAGGACGGCGAGGCCTTGTTGGCCGAGGCGCTGGCCCGGATCGCCGACCGCCGCACCCCGCAGCTCTGATCCCGGGGCAGTTTCGAGCCCGGGCGCGCGTCAGAGCACCTTCAGCATTCGGGTGTTCCCCAACGTGTTGGGTTTGACGTACGGGAGGTCGAGGAACTCGGCGACGCCCCTGTCGTACGACGACCGCAGCTCGGCGAAGGCCTCGTCCGACAGGTCCAGCTCGCGGATCGGCTCGAAGCCGAGCGAACGGAAGAACTCCACCTCGAACGTCAGCACGAACAGCCGGTGCAGCCCCAGGTGCCGGGCGTGCTCGATCAGCTGCGTGCACAGCGCCCGACCCACACCACGGCGCCGGACGGCAGGATCGGTCGCCACCGTGCGGATCTCGCCCAGGTCCTCCCACAGCACGTGCAGCGCCCCGCAGCCGACCAGTTCGCCGCCGGACTCGGCGACCCAGAACTCGGTGACGTCCTCGAACAGGTTCGCCAGGGTCTTCTCGAGCAGGATCGGCCCGGCGTGCGCATCCACCAGTCGCTTGATCCCGCGGACATCGGTGACCCGTGCGGGATGCACCACCGGTGCGGGGTCGTCGTGGGTCACGGCGAACAACCTATGGTCCGCGACGCTCGGCACGCCGGCCGGGGTGCGGGCGTGAATTCTCGAACGGACCCTCCTGCCCACTAGGGTGGTGCAGTGTCCGCTGTGTCCGAGGTTTCTCCGACAGCGGCGAACGTGACCCCGGCGGCGGGCCGACAGGTCACCACGACCGTCAATCTGGTCACCCTGGGCTGTGCGCGGAACGAGGTCGACTCCTCCGAGATCGCCGGCCGGCTCGAAGTGGGCGGGTACCGGCTGGTCGCCGATCCGTCCTCGGCGGACGTCGTGGTGGTGAACACCTGCGCCTTCGTCGCGAGCGCCAAGAAGGATTCGATCGACACCGTGCTCGCCGCGGCGGATACCGGTGCCAAGGTAGTCGCCGTCGGCTGCCTCGCGGAACGCTACGGGGCCGAACTCGCAGAGGCCCTGCCGGAGGCCGACGCGGTCCTGGGATTCGATGCCTACCCGGACCTGGCCGCCCTGCTCGGTGACGTCGTCGACGGCCACCGTCCCGCCGCGCACACCCCGGTTGACCGCAGGAAGCTGCTGCCGCTGTCGCCGTCGGCCCGCCCGTCGGCCGCCCGATCGGTCTCCCTGCCGGGGCATGCCCCGCCGTCCGGGCCCACGCTGGTCCGGACGCTGCTGCACTCCGGTCCCGTGGCCCCGCTCAAGATCGCGTCGGGCTGCGACCGGCGGTGCACGTTCTGCGCGATCCCGTCCTTCCGCGGCGCCTTCGTCTCCCGGCCGATCGGTGAGATCGTCGACGAGGCGGGCTGGCTCGCCGGTCAAGGGGTCCGCGAGATCGTCCTGGTGAGCGAGAACTCGACGTCGTTCGGTAAGGACCTGCCGGGCGACCGCCAGCTCGAGGACCTGCTGTCCGAGCTCGCCGCCGTCCCCGGCATCGCCAGGGTGCGGCTCTCGTACCTGCAGCCGGCGGAGACCCGGCCGTGGCTGATCGAGGCGATCGCCGGCATTCCCGGTGTCGCCGACTACTACGACATGTCGTTCCAGCACGCCTCCGAGCCGGTGCTGCGCCGGATGCGCCGCTACGGGTCACGCGAGGCGTTCCTCCAGCTGATCGGCCAGATCCGTGCTGCCGCCCCGGAGGCGGGGATCAGGTCGAACGTCATCGTCGGCTTCCCGGGTGAGACCGAGCATGATCTCGCCGAACTCGAGGCGTTCCTGATGTCCGCGCGGATGGACGCCGTCGGGGTCTTCGGCTACTCCGACGAGGACGGCACCGAGGCCGCCGACCTGCCCGGCAAGCTCGGCGACGACGAGATCGCGGACCGGGTCGAACGGGTGACGTCGCTGGTCGAGGAACTCACCTCGCAACGCGCCGAGGACCGGATCGGAACCGAGATGCTGGTGCTGATCGACGCCGACCCGGCCGCCGACCTGCTGCCCACCGACGACCGGGGCCCCGACCGCGCCGTCGCAGGCAGGGGTCCGCACCAGGCCCCCGAGGTCGACGGCAACGTCCGGATCACCGACGCCGGCGGGCTTGAGACAACAGGTTTCGGGACAGCAGATTCCGAGCTGACGGCAGGGCAGCTGGTCCGCTGTCTGATCACCGGCAGCGACGGCATCGACCTGACCGCCAGGGCGCTCGAGGTCGTCACGCCATGACCGAGCGTCCGCCGCCGGTGTCGCTGATGAACCTGCCGAACGCGCTCACCGTGCTGCGCCTGATCCTGGTTCCGGTGTTCCTGCTGGCTCTGTTCGCGCAGGGCGGCCACGACACGACATGGCGCTGGATCGCCTGGGCGATCTTCGCGATCGCCGCCATCACCGACCGGTACGACGGGCACATCGCCCGCAAACGCGGGCAGGTCACCGACTTCGGGAAGATCGCCGACCCCATCGCGGACAAGGCGCTGACCGGTTCGGCGCTGATCGGTTTGTCGATGCTCGGCGACCTGGCCTGGTGGGTGACGCTGGTCATCCTGGTCCGCGAGATCGGCGTGACGCTGCTGCGCTTCGCCGTCATCCGGTACGGCGTCATCGCGGCCAGCCCGGGCGGCAAGGCGAAGACCTTCGTGCAGATCATCGCCATCGGCCTGTACATCCTGCCGTTGCCCGCCGCGCTCGAGTGGGTCGCGCAGGGCGCCATGGGGCTCGCCGTGCTGCTGACCGTCGTCACCGGCGTCGACTACGTCGTCCGTGCCTGGGGCGTGTACGCCCGGGCCAGGGCCGGCCACATCGAGCAGCCGCCGGCGACGTGAGGCCGCCGAACGATGGCTGAACTGGCACGGGCCGTCGGGGTGGACGACGCCGCGGTGGCCGATCTGCTGGAGCGGCTCTCCGCCGCGGGCCTGACGGTCGCGACCGCCGAATCCCTGACCGGCGGCCTGCTGGTCGCGCTGCTGACCGAGATCCCGGGTTCGAGTGCCGTCGTTCGCGGCGGCCTGGTGGTCTACGCCACCGATCTGAAGCACACGCTGGCCGGCGTCGACAGCGCCCTGCTCACCGAGCGCGGCCCCGTCGATCCGGAGGTGGCAATGCGGCTGGCCGACGGGGCGCGGAGCCGCTGCGGCGCGTCCATCGGCGTGGGACTCACCGGCGTCGCCGGTCCGGATCCGCAGAACGGCGTCCCGGTGGGCACCTGGTTCTGCGCCGTGTCGGGACCGGGGGACCACCGCGATGCGCGCAGCGCGCACTCCGCCGCCACCCCGTCGGTGGATGGTCACCCTGCCGGGCAGCCGGACGCTGCCGGGTCCGTCCGCCGGTCCACCCGCGCCGCGGCCGCCAGGGCTGCTCTGGAGATGCTGGCGAACATTCCAGCAACGCTTTCGTAACCACCCGGTGATCGGGATGCCGGAACATCGGTGGTGCGATTCACGTTGGGATGATTGTCGGCCGGGACTCGCCGGGCCGGCAATGGCTCACGGTAGCGTGGAAGTGTCAATACTGTTCAACCAGCAATCCCGATCCATCCAGCACGACCGGCATCTCGATGCCGGATCAACCCCCGACAGCACATCCGATGCACAAGGTGGGAAGGAGGTGCGACATGCTCCTGCGTAACGCACTGGGAGAAACACTGCGAGACGCTCGAAACCGGCAGAACCGCACGCTGCGCGACGTGTCGACAGCGGCGAATGTCTCGCTCGGATACCTCTCCGAGGTCGAGCGCGGCCGGAAAGAAGCGTCGAGCGAACTACTGGCGTCGATCTGTGACGCCCTCGATCTCGAGCTGTCCGACCTCCTTGATTCGGTCAGCCGCACGATGCGGACCGACGTGGTGCCCGCCGACAAGAGCAACGTCATCACCAACTCGGTGAAGGCCGGGATGGTCAGCTCGAATCGTCCGCGTTCCGGCTCGATGGACAGCACGAGCATCGATCCGACACTACGGATCGTCGTGCCCTACGGATCGACGAGGCCCGGCGCGCCGGTCGGCTGACGTCCGTCGCGGCGACCACGTCGTGCAGGGCTCAGGTCCTGGTGTGTGCCAGGGCTTCCAGCGCGTTGAGTGCTGCCTCGGCGGCCTGCACCGGAACGAACAGGTGGTCGTGGTGATAACCGGCCACCACATTGCAGGCAATGCCGTCCGCGGTGAGCGCCGCCGACACCGCGGCGGTGAGACCGACCGCCTCCAGATCTGACGACACCGCAAGGGTGATCCAGGCGCATCTGAAGGTGCCGTGCAACTGCGCGGCGTCGGCCTCCGCGGCGGGGACAACCATGGTCGTCCCCTCGGACTCCTGCACCGTGACCACCGGGTGGACTCCGTTCGGCAGCGGGCCGGCCGGAACGCTGCAGAAGAGGAACTCGCCCTCGTGCAGGTACGGGCGCAGCGAGGACAGCAGCAGCGCCAGGTCACGGATCGGCCCGCGGCGCTCGTACGTGACGAACCGGTAGCGATAGCGCCGATCAGAGACGCCATGGTCTGAGGGGCCCTGTTCGGAGTGGCTCTCCCGCCAGCGGGCCGGGTCGATCTCCGGGAACACCGTGTCGCCGTCGACGTCGACCTCGACGTGGGTGATCTCGAGGCGGTCGGCGCGCGCCATCGTCTGCCGGTAGATCTCACCGCCGCCGACCACCATCACCGGAACCGGCGAACCGTCGTCGGGGGGGTCGGAGTCGGATCGGGGGCCGACCGCCAAGGCCAGGGCATCGTCCACCGAATGCGCCACCAGCGCGCCCGGCACGTCGTAGTCGGTGTCCCTGGTCACCACGATGGTCCGCCGGCCGGGCAGCACCCTGCCGATCGACTCGAACGTCCGCCGGCCCATGATCATCGTGTGGCCCATGGTGATCGCCTTGAACCGCTGGAGGTCGGCTGGCAGGTGCCACGGCAGACCGCCGTCCGCACCGATGGTGCCGTTCGCGGCCACCGCGGCGACCAGCGTGATCACCGCGGCCCTCGGCGTCACCGGGCGTGCGGTCACAGGGAGACCGGTCATACCGCGATGGGCGCCCTGATCGCCGGGTAGGGGTCGTAGTCGACGACCGTGATGTTGTCGGCGGTGAAGTCGTCGATCTCGGTGACGCCGGGGCTCAGCTGCAGGGTCGGCAGCGCGCGTGGGGTCCGGGTGAGCTGGAGCCGGGCCTGCTCGAGGTGGTTGGAGTACAGGTGCGCATCGCCCAGGGTGTGCACGAACTCGCCCGGTGCCAGGCCGACCACCTGCGCCATCATGGCGGTGAGCAGGGCGTAGGACGCGATGTTGAACGGCACTCCGAGGAAGACGTCCGCCGATCGCTGGTACAGCTGGCAGGAGAGCCGCCCGTCTGCCACGTAGAACTGGAACATGGTGTGGCACGGCGGTAGTGCCATCTCCGACACCTCGGCGACGTTCCAGGCGGAGACGATGTGCCGGCGCGAATCCGGATTGGTCCGCAGCGAGTGGACGACCGCGGCGATCTGGTCGATGTGCCGGCCGTCCGGTGCCGGCCAGGACCGCCACTGGTGCCCGTAGACGGGCCCGAGTTCTCCTTCGGTGTCGGCCCACTCGTCCCAGATGCTGACGCCGCGTTCCTGCAGCCACCGCACGTTGGTCGAGCCCTGCAGGAACCACAGCAGCTCCACCACCACCGACCGCAGGTGCACCTTCTTCGTGGTGACGAGCGGGAAACCGTCGGCGAGGTCGAACCGCATCTGGTGGCCGAAGATGCTGCGGGTCCCGGTGCCGGTCCGGTCGGTCTTCACCGCGCCGGTGGTCAGGATGCGGTCCATCAGATCCAGGTACTGCTGCATGGACGTCAGCTTAGAAGCCGCGGCGGGGTTCGCCGGCCGCAACGCGGCTTACCTGTGCGGTGGTCAGGGTGCGGTGATGAGGGTGCGGTGATGAGGGCGCGGGGATTAGGCGGCGTCCGGGCGTAAGGTCGGGCGATGTCCGGTTCCGGCACCAAGGACGACCCCTGGCAGCTGACCACACCGCCCGGGTCCTCCGCGTACACCATCCACCGCGACGACACCGCGGAGCCGCCGATCCTGGTCTGCACCGTCGGCAAGACCGTGCTGACCTACCAGGCGAGATGCATCGACGACCTGCACGCGATGCTCGTTGCGGCAGCCGATTGGGTCCCGCTCGGCGGTGCCGACGAGCAGAAACCCGCAGCGCCCGGCACGGTCGAGGCGTGGGGCCGGTCCGAGGAGAACCCGGTCGGCGGGTGGTACGGCCTGAAGAAGGGCTTCCGCGGCCGGTTCGGGGTGTACATCCCGCCGCTGCTGGAGGAACTGGGTCTCGCCGAACTCGAGCACAACGCGCGCAACAACCGGATGCGCGCCCGCTGAGGTCCCGCGTCCCGCTGGTCCGGGCGGGGCTCTCTAGGCTGGGTCGATGCGCGTCGTCTCGCTCCTCCCGTCCGCCACCGAGATCGTCTATGCGCTGGGGCTGGGTGACGACCTGGTCGGCGTGACGTTCGAGTGCGACGAGCCGCCGGCGGCCAGGCTCGACAAGGCTGTCGTGGTGGGCGGCCGGGACACCTCCGGCATGACGCCGCGGGAGATCGACGACTACGTGCGCGCGGCGATGGCCGCGGGGGAGGACCTGTACACCCTCCGGTCGCAGGCACTGGCAGGCTTGGACCCCGAGCTGATCCTGACCCAGGACCTCTGCCGGGTGTGCGCCATTCCCTCGGGTGACGTCGACCGCGCGCTCGGCTACCTGGGGTGCGCGGCCGAGGTGCTCAGCCTCGACCCGCACTCGCTCGACGACGTGCTGGCCACCGTCCAGCAGGTCGGCGACCGGGCCGGCGTCGGTGATCGGGCGGCCGGCGTCGTGGCCGGTCTGCGGGCCCGGTTGGATCGGGTGCAGGCGGCCGTCGCGGGCCGCCCCCGGCCCCGGGTGGCGGTCGTCGAATGGGTGGACCCCCCGTTCGCGGCGGGCCACTGGGTGCCTGACCTCGTCGTCGCGGCCGGTGGGGAACCGGTCGGCGGGAACAGCGGCGGCCGGTCGGCGGAGACAACTTGGGACGACATCCGCGCCGGCGCACCGGATGTCGTAGTCGTCGCGCCGTGCGGCTTCCATCTGGACGGTGCCGCGGAGCAGGCCAGCACCGTGCACGCCGAGCTGCCCGGGGTTCCGGTGTGGGCGATCGACGCGGACGGGATCGTTGTCCGGCCCGGTCCCCGTCTGGTCGACGGCGTCGAGGCGATTGCGGCGATCCTGCACCCGGGTCGGGTGCCGGCGTCGACCGCGGTCCGTCTGGTCGTTCCCTCACCGGTCTAGCGACGGGCGGAGGCGCCCGGATTCCTGCCGGTGACCAGCTTGTAGACCCCGGTCACCACGATGGCGCCGACGATCGAGCCGATGATGCCGCTCGGCCGCAGCGCGATGCCGTCACCGTTGAGCAGGCTGATCAGCAACCCACCGACGAACGAGCCGATCAGGCCGACGACGATGGCCACGGTCCAGTCGATGGGCCGCTTGTTGCTGCGGAAGATCAGCTGGGCCGCCGCTCCGGCGAGCATGCCCAGCAGGATGATCGCGATGATGAGCACGGTGCCAACCCCTCGTGACGGCCGCACCTGTTGCGGCCGGGTCATTATGCCCCGATTTGCCCAGGAAACCGCACTGCCGCGCGTGGCGGTGACCGCGGTGATCGTCCTCAGGCGAGCGAGAGCCTGGTGACCTCGGTCAGCGTCAGCGGCTCGTCGGCCGGTCCGGCCTGCTCGAGCAGCACCGAGGCGCTGCGGCCGTCCAGCCGCAGCGTCATCAGGTCGTTGCCGAAGTAGGGACCGGCGAGGCGGCTCCACTCGACGATGGGCGGCGGCGGCTTGGCGACGGCGCTGAGCACGACCTTGGTGAAGCGCTCCGCGAGCCGGCTCCACGCCCCGCGGAAGGCCAGTCGCATCGGCGCCGGAACCCGGTTGTGCAGCGGTGAACAGGTCAGCTGATAGACCGCCGACGTGACTTCGGGGCCGTAGTGCGGCTGCGCGATGTAGGCGTGGTGGACATCGCCGGACAGCACGCAGACGGTGGCCGGAGGTTTGCCGTCGGACCCGCCGTGATCGCCGCGGCCGACGTCCCTGATCATCGTCGCGAGCCGTTCGAAGGAGAGCCGGAACGCCGCCCAGTGCTCCAGATCAGCTGCACGTCGGATCTTCTCGGAGATCGTCGCGATGAAACGGCCGCGGTGGCCATCGCTGAGCAGCTCGTTCCAGGCCTCCACGTCGTGCAGCGCCCGGGGGAGCAGCCAGGGCAGGGACGTGCCGATCAGCAGATGGTCGTAGTCGCCGTCCAGCTGCTGCCCGATCCAGTCGAACTCGGCGTCACTGAGCATGCTGCGGCGGCCCTCGTCCAGGATGCGGCCGCATCGGGTGTCGATGACCAGCAGGCGGACCGAGCCGAAGTCGCGCCGGTACGACCAGCGGGTGCCCTTCTCGCCGTCGGCCTCCCGGTCGGCCGATTCGGCGAACGCGCGGAGCAGCGGCTCCGCATCGTCGCCCAGCCGGCGCACCGTCTGATACAGCTCGTTCTCGGCCAGCTCCGCGGGCGTCAGGTTGCCCAGGTGCTGGTACACCCAGTAGGACGACAGGGCGCCGACGATCCGCTCGGCCCACCAACTTGTCTGCTGGATGTCATGGCGCCAGGACTCGGAGGTGTTCCAGTCGTCCCGCACGTCGTGGTCGTCGAAGATCATCGACGACGGCACCGTGGACAGCAGCCAGCGGACCTCCGGGTCGGTCCACGACTCGGAGTACAGCCAGGTGTACTCCTCGTAATCCGCGACCTGCTCCTTGGACCCGGCGGTGATGTCCCGGCGCTGCCGGATCTTGTCCTGGGTCGCCGGTGACGTCTCATCGGCGTACACCTGATCGCCGAGCATCACCAGGGCGTGCGGCCAGTCCTGCTCCGGCATGCCGGCGATCTTGGTCGAGTACGACTGCAGGACGTCCGCGTCGTACTTGTGCCCCGGCAGCACCGCCTCCGCGGTCGCGTACCGGCACGACCCGAACGCGATCTCGACCGGAACCCCGGCCGCACGGGTGCGGATACGGCTCGGCGGCTGATCGGAGCCGTCTTCGGGCCAGACCCGCTGCCCGTCGAGCGTCACCTCGTACGGTGTCGCGCTGCCCTCGTCCAGCCCCTCGATGATCACCAGCGCGTAGTGGTGCCCGGCGACGGTCCAGGTGCGCTCGCGGAATCCGAGCACCTCGACCTCGCAGGGACTGTCGGTTTCCACCCAGATGGTGGCGTCGGTGGCGCCGACATGCCGCAGCAGCGGACCGAGCACGAGTCGGGTCATCCGGACTGTCTACCATCCCGGCGGCGCGGTCAACGGATACGCCGTAACCAGACGCCCTGTCGGGTGACCGGTGCACCGTCGTTACGGTGGGCGGGTGCCGATGATCAATGCGCGGACTGCCGACGCCGACCTCAGTGACGCAGAACTGGCGGCTGCGCTGGTCACCTCGGCGGGCCGGTTGGCTGCCCAGATGCGGCTCGGCGGGCTGACGGTGGACCGGAAGACCAGCATCAGCGACGTGGTGTCCGACGCCGACAAGGCCGCAGAGGCAATGATCGTCGGGAGGATCGCCGCCGCCCGGCCGGCGGACGGGGTGATCGGCGAGGAGGGTGCGGCAGCGCCCGGGCGGCGGACCTGGATCATCGATCCCGTCGACGGCACCTTCAATTTCGTCTCCGGCCTGCCGGCATGGTGCTCGGCGCTGGCCCTGCTGGACGGCGAACACCTGCTGCTCGGCGCCATCTACCAGGCGACCACCGACGAACTGTGGGTGGGCGGCCGCGACATCCCCACCTCGCTGAACGGCGTCCCGTTGCCCAGGCTGGAAGACCGGGCACTGCACGAGGTGGCCATCTCGACCTACCTGCACCCCACCAGGGTCAACGACCTCCCGCTGCGGGACGGCCTGCTGCGCTCGATCGCCGGTGCCGCGTCGGTGCGGATCATCGGGTCAGGGTCGGTGGAGCTGGCCGCCGTCGCGGCCGGCCGGCTCGGGGTCTGGCTGCACGCCGACACACCCACCTGGGACTGGTATCCCGGCGCCGCGGTGGTGTCCGCGGCCGGCGGCGTCGTCGACGTCTTCCAGCACGGCGGCCACCGCTGGTACGTGGCCGGACCGCCCACCGGCGTCCGCGAGGCCAGGGCCGCGGTCATCGGCAACGGCTGACCGTCGAAAGCCGACCCCAGATGGCCTGACCCGCCCGGTACTCGCCACCGCTGGGTGGCGCAACGTCCCCTCGCCGGGGTGCAACGATCATGGGCGTGGACATCGCCATCTGGATCCTCGCGCTGACGGCCACCGTCACCGGGGTCAGCGCGCTCGCCCGCCGCTTCGAACTCCCTGCGCCGCTGCTGCTGGTGGTGATCGGGATCGGCGGCTCGTTCCTGCCGTTCATCGAACCGTTCGAACTCAGCCCCGAACTGGTGCTGATCGGGCTGCTGCCCCCGTTGCTGTACTCGGCCGCGATCAAGACCTCGCTGGTGGACATCAAGACGAACCGGCGGGCCATCGCCTGGCTCGCGGTCGGGTTGGTCATCGCGACGACGGTGCTGGTGGGGCTGGTCGCCTGGTGGATCCTGCCGATCCCGTTGGCAGCCGGCTTCGCTTTCGGCGCGGTCGTCGCACCCCCGGACGCCGTTGCGGCTACCGCGATCGCCCGGCGCATCGGCCTGCCGCGGCGGGTCGTCACGGTCCTGGAGGGCGAGTCGCTGCTGAACGACGCCACCGCCCTGGTCGGCCTGCGGACCGCGATCGTGGCCATCGGCGGTTCCGTCACGATCGCCAGCATCGGTGTCGACTTCCTCTGGGCGGCAGCAGGTGGCGCGGCGATCGGGATCGGGGTCGCCCTGCTGTTCGCGTTGCTCAGGCGGTTCAACAAGGACCCGATCATCGACACCGCACTGTCCCTGATGGCGCCGTTCGCCGCGTATCTGCCGGCGGAGGAGGTGCATGCGTCCGGGGTGATCGCGGTGGTGACGGCCGGCCTGATCCTCGGTCACAAGGCACCCAAGATCCAGGACGCGACGTCGCGGCTCAACGAGCGGATCAACTGGGAGACGATCCAGTTCCTGCTCGAGAACAGCGTCTTCCTGCTGATCGGGCTGCAGGTGCAGGAGATCCTCGACGGCCTGGCCGGCTCGGAGCTGTCACCGCTGACCATCACCCTGTTCTGCGCCGCGGCGCTGGTGTCCGTCATCGTCGTCCGGCCGCTCTGGGTGTTCCCGGTCGGTTACTACCTGATCCGGCCCCGGAGCCAGCGCGACCAGCCCTACAGCTGGCGGTCGACGGCCGTCGTGTCGTGGGCGGGGATGCGCGGGGTCGTCACGCTGGCCGCCGCGTTCGTGCTGCCCAAGAGCATCCCCAATGTCGAGGTGCTCGTCCTGGGAGCATTCGTGGTGACGGCGGGAACACTGCTGCTGCAGGGTCTCTCGCTGCCCTGGCTGGCCCGCCGGCTGCGGGTGGAGGGTCCGGACGAACGCGAGGACGCGCTGGCCGAGGCGCAGGTGCTGATGCGGACAGTGGAGGCCGGCCGGGCGGAGCTGAAACGCGTCAGGGTCACCGACGCCGACGACGATCCGGAGGTGATCCAGACCCTCACGACCCGCGGCGAGGCGCGGCTCAACGCCGTGTGGGAACGGCTCGGCCGGATCAGCGACCAGACCGAGGACGAGACCCCGACGGAGCAGTACCGGCGGCTCCGGATGGCGATGCTGCGGGCGGAACGCGCTGCGGTGCTGGACATCCGCGACCACGGGACGACCGACAGTGAGGTTCTCGCCGAGGTGATGGACTCCCTGGATGTCGAGGAGTCGATGATCGACCGCCGCTCCGCACGGGCCGAATCGGTCGCCGGAAAGACGCTGACCACACCGGCGAAGACGGCCGGTGTCTGCGACCACCTGGCCGCGGCGCCGGATTCTGTGCCGCCGACCAGTGACTACGGCTGCCCAGCCTGCCTGCGCGACGGCACCAGGTGGGTGCACCTCCGGCTCTGCCTGACGTGCGGCAACGTCGCCTGCTGCGACTCGTCGGAGGCGCGGCACGCCGACCGGCATTTCCGCGAGACGGGGCACCCGGTGATGCGCAGCCACGAGCCGGGTGAGGCCTGGAAGTGGTGCTACGTGGACGAACTGCTGGGCTGACAGTGCTGATGCTGCTCAGTGCTGGCGCTGCTCAGTTCGATGCTGCTCAGTTCGACGCGTAGGGCGTTCGGGGCAGCTCGACCGCCGGACGGAGCGACAGCGCCCCCACCATCGACGCCTCCCGCTTGAGCAGCGTCAACTCCATCCGCAGCCGGTCGTCGACCGTCGCGGCGTCCAGCAGTTGCTGCTTCTCCGTGAGGTCCAGGATCATCGCGGCGGCGACAAGGTAGGACAACTCGGTCGGGTCACCGGGCAGCGCGGGTATGCCCTCGTCGTCGTCATCGGCGGCGCCCTGTGCCTGTATCAACGCCTGGCGGTAGCTGGTGAACAGCCGGCGCACCCGGTCGGCCAGCGGTTGGGCCGGCGCCGAGGCGACTTCCGGCAGCAGTTCCACATCGCCCCGCAACGGTTCGGTGTGCTGGACGCCGACCAGCCGGAAGCGGTCCATCCCGGTGGAGATGATGTCGAAGCGGCCGTCCTGGTAGGCCTCCGCATAGCGGAGCTCGGCCGTGCAGCCGACGGTGTGCAGCGCGGTGATGCCGTCGGTGCCCACCTCACGTCCCGCCTTGATGGCCACCACGCCGAAACGCCGGGCGCCGTCCGGGAGTTCGAGCAGTTCCTTGACCAGCAACCGGTAACGGTCCTCGAAGATGTGCAGCGGCAGCATGACCCCTGGGTACAGCACCAGACCGAGCGGGAACAGGGGCATCGACACAGTGGTGGCCACCTTCGCCAATCTACGGGGCCTCAGGCGACGAGTGTGTCGATCTCCACGTCGATGTTGCCCCTGGTGGCGTTGGAGTAGGGACACACCCGGTGCGCGGCCGCCACCAGCTCGTCGGCGGTTGCCTGGTCGACGCCCGACATCTCGACGTGCAACGCCGCCGACAACTGGAACTCGCCGGCCCCGTTCCGATTGAGGCCGATGTCGACTGTCACGGCGGTGTCGGCGATCTCGGCCTTTGCGCGTTTCGCCACCACGGTGAGCGCACTGAGAAAGCACGCCGCATAGCCGGCCGCGAACAGCTGCTCCGGGTTCGTGGCCCCGCCGGGACCGCCCATCTCCACCGGGGTGGCCAGGTCGACGTCGAGAATGCCGTCCGACGATCGACTGTGACCGTTGCGGCCGGCGCCGGTCGCGGTGGCCGAAGCGGTGTACAGAGCGCTCATCGAGATCCTCTTCCTGTGGCAGACCTTCGCCAGGTTAATCAGGGTTGGGATTCCGCTCGTGCCCGGTACGTCCTCGATCCCGGTGGCCGGCTGAACCAGCCGGCCGCCGGGATCACTGCTGGGTGAGTTCCTGCTCCGCTTCGACCGGGTCAGCGCTGAGCGGATGCGCGCGTTCGTCGGCGCCCAGCCGGGCGATCAGCAGGGTGCCGATCGCCAGGATCGTCGGTACGAAACCTACGACGACGAATGTCGACGCGATGCCGACCGTGTCGCCGACCGGACCGGCGATCGCCATCGAAACGGGCATCAGCGCAAGGGAAACGAAGAAGTCGAGGCTGGAGACCCGGCCGAGCATCGCGGGCGGCACCCGGCGCTGCAGCAGCGTTCCCCAGAGCACCTGCGCTCCCTGGAAGAGCGCCCCCGAGACGAACAGCGCCACGACCATCAGCCACAACTGGTTGGTCAGGCCGATGATCGTGAGCGGGATGCAGCCGATTCCCCAACCCAGGATCATCAACGTCAGGTAGCGCCGGGGGAGCCGCAGGGACGCGACGACCAGCGAGCCGACCGCCCCGCCGACCCCGAACGCGGCCAGCGCGACGGCGAAAGCGCCCGGCCCGCCGCCGGTCTGGTCCTTCACGGCGAAGGGCAGCAGGACCTCGATCGGCCCCATCACGACCAGCACCAGCAGGATCGCGAACAGCAGAACCGCCAGCAGCCAGCGGGTCCGCACCATGTACGCGAAGCCGTCACGGATGTCGATGATCGCGGACACCATCGGGTGCCGGGACCGGTCGACATCTCGCCGGACCGCGGTTGTCCGCATCATGGCCAGCACACCGGCCGAGCCGACCTGCAGCACTGCGACCGCCAGGAACGCTGCACCGGGGGACCAGACCGCGATCAGCACACTGGCAAGGACCGGACCGGCCGCCTGCATGATGGTCGGCCGGAGCATGCCCTCGATGCCGTTGGCGGCCAACAGCTGCTCCGGCGGGATGATCGCCGGAAGCCACGCCGAGTACGCCGGATAGAAGAAGCCGTCGGCGACGCCGAGTACCAGCCCGATGAACGCCAGCTGCCAGACCTGGATCAGCCCGGTGAGGGACAGCACCGCAGCGGCGCCGAAACACAGCCCGCGGACGATTTCCACCGCCAGCAGGATCAGCCGCTGCGGCACCCGGTCCGCCACAGCGCCGCCGACCAGTACCGACAACACCAGCCCCAGACCGGAACCGGCCGCGACGATGGACAGGTCCGATGCGGTCCCGCCGAGCGCGATGACCTGCCAGACCGACGCCACCAGCCAGATCCCGAGGCTGAGCAGCGAGAACAGCAGTGCCGATGTCAGCAGCCGGTACTGGCCGCTGGCGAACGGCCGCAGCGCGCGGGGAAGCCGGGTCGCGGGAGCCTGCTCCGTCACGGCGGGGCTCCTTTCGACGCGCTCTTGATGCTGGTTGTTCCAGCTGACCGCCCCGACCGGGGCAGTCACGATGCTGCCTCAGCGGCGGCGCGGGGCCAAGACCTTTTCGTCGTCCGCCACGCTGCGTTTCGGCGGGTCCGCCGTATCGAGACGGCTGTCACAGTTGCGCACTCGCGCGGCGCACCGGATCGGCCAGCTGTCGAACCTACGATCACGTCAGGCGTTGCTGGCCGGTCTCGGCGTGCACAGGACGGGGGAACGCTCGTGCCGTTGTCCGGATCGAGCCCGTACTCGGAGGCGCCCCAGATGCTGCTGCCGGCGGCACCGAACCGGTGGACCCGCCATCGTTGTCGTAGCAGGCACGGCACCAGGACGTACGACGTCTACCTGCCGGCGTCGGTGACGAACGCCCGGTCGGCCGCGCCGGTGCTGTTGCTGCTGCACGGATGTCGGCAGAACTCGACCGACTTCGCCGCCGACTCCGGCTTCACCGCGGTGGCCGACGCCAACGGGATGGTGATCATCGCGCCGCGGCAGGAGATGCCCCACCAACTCCAGCGCTGCTGGCGGTGGTACGAATCGGCGCACCAGCATCGCGGACGCGGCGAACCGGCGATCCTGACGGACATCCTCGCCGAGGTGGCCGCATCGGCGACGGGGTGGCGGGTCGATCCCCGACGCGTGTACGTCGCCGGTATCTCCGCCGGCGGCGCAATGGCCCTGATCCTGGCGACGACCTACCCCGACGTGTTCGCCGCGGCCGGAGTGCATTCCGCGACCGCCTACCGTTCGGCGACACAGGGTCTGGGTGCGTTGGGTGCGATGTCCGCGCGCGGCTCGGCTTCCGCGATCGACGCTGTCGACCCGTCAGCAGGCACGATGGCACCGGTGGTGGTGGTGCACGGCACCGACGACCGGATCGTGCGGCCACCGAACGCGGACCGGATCGTCGTGCAGTGGCTCGCGTCCCGGCGGGCCGGCCGCGCGGGACCGAGCAGGATCCGGCCGCTCGCCGTTACCCGCTCGCTGACGGTCGACGGTCGGCGCTGCCTCCGCACCCGTTGGTACACGGTCGGTGGGAAACGCGTTCTCGAGTACTGGCGGGTCGACGGTCTCGCGCACGCGTGGTCCGGCGGAACCGGGCGTGCGCCGTTCATCGACCGTTCGGGACCACCTGCGGCGGAACTGATGTGGGAGTTCTTCTCCCGTCACCGCCGGGCCGCGGACCGGCCCGCCCGGCGCGCGTTGCTCACGATCTTCGCCAAGACTCCGGCGCTGCCAACACGTCCGGAATCGTCGTCCGTCGATCGCCCCTGGCGCCGTTGATCTGCGGCTGGGTGACGAAGAGGCTCGCGGCAAGACGGGCCCCGCGGAGATCGGCCGCGCGCAGGTCCGCGCCGAGCAGGTCGGCGTGACTGAGGTCCGCCCGCCGCAAGTCCGCGCCGATCAGGTACGCCCCGCGAAGGTCCGCGCCACGCAGGTCGGCCGCCGCCAGCTTGGCCCCGATGAGGTCCGCATTCCGGTGATCCAGCCCCGCTGTCGAGCTGCGGAACGGTGCCCGCTCAGACTCGCTGACCCGCTGCAGCAGCGGGGCCACCCGGCGCCGCTGGTCGGCGACATCCAGCTGCAACAGCTGATCCGGGTCGGCCGCGGTCAGCTGCCGGACCCGGTCCCGGGCAGCGGTGAGCTCGGCATGCAGCTCGTCTCCCGACGCCCGGGACAGCGCCTCGGTCAGCACCCAGAGGAGCTCGTGCAGCTGCCGCATGACGGGCAGCACGGCGAACATCCGCGACGCGGTTCCCGGTGCGCTCCGCCAGTCGACGCCGGCGAACGTCACCTGCGAGACCTGCTGCCCGGCGCCGAAACAGTCGAAGACGGTGCAGCCGGGTAAGCCCCGCTCGCGGAGCCGGTCGTGGATGGTGCACCCGAAGTCCTTGCTGGCCAGGTGCCGACACGGTTCACCGGCGTCCTTGTCGAACGCGAAGTCGGCCGACGCCTGGAAAGGTAATGCCACGCAACACAACCCGAAACAGCTGGAGCAGTCCGCGAGCAGGTTCCGCCGCAGGTCCGGCTCGGGTGGGGGCACGGACGCCGACGCTACCCCTGCCCGCCCCGCCCCGCCTTGGCCCCGTCCCGCTCCTGCCCCCGTCCCGCTCCTGCCCCCGGCCCGTCCTGGAAGTTGATCATGGCAAAGCTCGCGTTCTGGACGGCGTGTCGCGGCCTGAACCTGCGAGTTTCGCCATGATCAACACGGTGTGGTGACCGCTGATCAGGCACGATGAGCCGGTGATGCCGCCCGTCCGGTCCCGCATTCCGGGGCTCGTGTTGCTCCTCCTGCTCGCCGTCCTCGGGTACCTCACGGTTCTCGCGGTGTCGCCACCGGGAGTCGTCGCGCAGGACGCCCCTGCCGACCGGTTCAGCGCGGAGCGTGCGTACCGGCACGTCGAGCAGATCGGCGGGCAGGTGCACCCGGCCGGGTCGGAGGCTGCGGGCACCGTCCGCGACCACATCGCGTCGGCCTTGACGGATCTGGGGTTGCATCCTGAGATCCACCAGGCGGTCGGCGGGACGGGGGCGCTGAGCGGGCCGTACGGGATGGCCCGGGTCAACAACGTTGTCGCGGTCCTGCCCGGGTCCGCGCCGACCGGACGGGTCGTGTTGTTCGCGCACTACGACTCGGTGCAGGTCTCGTTCGGCGGCAACGACGACGGGGCCGGGGTGGGCACGCTGCTGGAGACGGCGCGGGCGATGCAGGCCGGGCCGCCGCCGGTGAACGACGTCGTATTCCTCTTCACCGACGCCGAGGAGGCGTGCCTGTGCGGCGCCGAGGCGTTCGTCAGCAGCCACCCATTGGCTGCGGAGGGCGGCGTCGCGCTGAACTTCGAGGCTCGTGGCAGCACCGGTCCGGCGGTCATGTTCGAGACGTCGCTGGGCAACGCCGCGGTGGTCGACCTCTATGGCGGCGTCGTGCCCTACCCGGTGGCCACCAGCTTCGCCGTCGAGGTCTACCGGATCCTGCCCAACGACACCGACTTCACCCCGTTCCGGGAGTCCGGCCGGTTCGCCGGGCTGAACACCGCCTACATCGACGGGTCCGCGGTGTATCACTCGCCGCAGGACACACCGGCGTCGATGGACCGGCGAAGTCTGCAGCAGCACGGTGACAACGCAGTGGCCCTCGCACGGGCCTTCGGTGACGCGGACATTCCCGCCGTCGCCGCACCCGGGGGTGCAGATCTGACCTACTTCCCGGCCCTGGGTGTGCTGATCAGGTACCCGGGATGGCTGGTCTGGCCGCTGGCGGTGCTGGCCCTGGCCGGTGTGACGGCCGTGGCCTACCTGGCCCGGCGAGCGGCGAGTTGGCCGCGGCTGGCCGCCGGCTTCGGTCTTGCCGTGATCCCGCTCGTGCTGGCACCTGTTGCGGCGCAGGGGTTGTGGGCCCTGTTGGTCGCCATCCGCCCGGAATACGGCAACATGATCGACCCCTGGAACCCGGGATGGTTCCGGGCGTGCGTGATCGCCCTGGTCGCCACCATCGTGCTGGCGTGGTACGGGCTCCTGCGCCGGCGGATCGGCAGCTGGCCGCTCGCCATCGGCGCCCTCGGCTGGCTCGCCGTGATCGGTGTCGCGCTCGCGGCTTTGACGCCCGGCGGCTCCTACCTGGCCACGATTCCCGCACTGGCCGGCGCCGCCGGCACTGCCGTTGCGCTCACCGTCCGGCAGCGGTGGGCCGGGCTGACCGCCGTCGGGCTGGCCGGTGCGGTCGCCGTCATCGTGCTGGTGCCGACGGTCTATCTGTTCTTCCCGGCGCTCGGTCTGGCAACCGGTGCCGCCGGCGCGCTCTTCGCCGTGATGCTGGCACTTGCCCTGCTGCCGGTGCTGGACCTGCTGTACCCGACCACTGTCGAGGACGGCGTCGGCACCGGGCCGTCGAAGGTGGCGGCCGCAATGCCCGCGATCGTCGCCGGCGCCCTGGTCCCGGTGTGCCTGGTCGCCGGATTGCTGAGCGACGGCTTCGACGCCGAGCACCCCGCGCCCGCCCACCTGGCGTACGCGCTGGACACCGACACCGGCACCGCGCGGTGGATCAGTACCGACGCCGACCCGGGGGATTGGCTGAGCCAGTACGTCACCGGCCGAGAGGATCTCAACGACCCCTTCGGTCTGTTCGCCGACGGTGTGCTGACCGGACCCGCCCCCGCCGCCGACCTGCCGCCGCCGGAGGTACGGGTTAACAGCGACAGCACCGCCAACGACCGGCGCACCATCACCTTCACCGTCACCCCCCGCCGACCGGTGCGGCTGGTGTACGCCGACCTGCCCGGCGCCACCGTGCTGAGCGCGACGGTGGACGGGCGGCAGGTGCCGATGGAGGGTCGTGACGGCGAATTCGGGGTGGTCTTCCACGCACCGCCGCCCGGCGGGGTGCGGTTCGTCGTCGAGGTGGACTCGACCGGTCCCACGCCGATCAGGGTGATGGACGGCAGCGACGGGCTGGACGGTCTCCCGGGCTTCCGCCCCCGCCCCCACGGCGTGGGGATCGACGGCTCACACACGTCCGAGCTCGTGGTGGTTGCAGCGACTGTCAGGGTCTGATCGATTCGTGCTCGATGAACCGGGCGCTTAATAGCTTAATCACCGACTGC